>NZ_PXYY01000029.1 GCF_003013245.1 Neisseria iguanae | reverse complement strand
GCCGTTTTGCCTGATTCCCAAAATGCTTAATCCCGTTAATAGGATTTTATCTTTCAGCAAAATGTGTACCGTGATTGATATGAAAATGGGTAAATTTACCCACCTCTAACACATCATAACGGCGATACCGCTTGGGTGCATGTGATTTGGGCATGGGCCGCAAATTGGGCCGCGACGGCGTATCTAAAACGCTGCAAGGAAAATATGTGCCTTACAGCCCCGATATGGCCGTAAATGTGTATTTGGATGCCGCAGGCAAACCGGTTCGCGCTTCGATGAAACAATGTGACAACTGGTTCTCAGGCAATGCACCGCGTCCGGTAGCGATTCCTGCGCCCAAACCGACTCCGCCGGCTGCCGCTGCGCCGGTGGTGGCTGCTCCTGTGGTTGCAGCAGCCCAATCGAGCGGTGTCCGCCCTTATGTATTCGGTAGCGTAGGTGCGCTGCGCGACGGTGTTTCTACTACCGAAGCCGATGCAAACTTTGATGACCGAGATGTTGCCGTAGCAGGTCAAATCGGTGCAGGTATTCAATTCAACGACTTGTTGGGTGCCGAAGTGTACTACCAAGGCGGTGGGAAACACAAATACAAAAACGCAGATGGGTCGGATAGCATAAAAGCAGGCAACCATACTGTAGCCGCGCGTCTGACTGTGGGTACGAATATAACCGACAAAGCACGCGTATTTGCCAAAGCTGGTGTGGCCGGTGTACAACAAAGGGCTGAAGGCGACAAACAAACCAAAGCCCGTGCTACTGCCGGTATCGGTGCAACTTACGACTTGACCGACAACTGGGCGGTTCGTGCCGACTACGATCACTATTTCAAACGCAATGGCGATAATGGTGTGAAATGGAAAGGTGCCGACTACTTGGGTATCGGTGCGCAATACAAATTCTAACCGCTTGTGATGAAAACCAACCGGCTCTCCAAAGAGCCGGTTTTTGCATGCTTGATTTTTCAGACAGTCTGTTGCCATTTTGAATGGCCCGCAGATTCGCATAGCTAAGTACAACTTTTGATAACAGAAAAAGGTCAGTATGCGGCAGCATACTGCCTTTCCCGACAAGAAAGATTGCATATCAGCCACACACAACCGACCTTAGAGCAAAGATACTGCCCCTCCAAAGTCACTGATATGACCGGGAGCATCGAAGCTTGTGCGCGAAGGCAAAGGAGATAAAGCATTGCTCGGTTTATTAAAATCGAACCAATACTGCGTTGGTGCACCTTGCCGTACTGTCTGTACTGTCTGCGGCAGACTGCCTTGTCTCATTCCAAACCGAATCAACTATATTTTGGCAGACAACGTCAAGGTAAACGCGGTCGTGGTGCTGCCGGCAAAGTTGCTGTATTCGGGCTTTTAAAGCGAAACGGTAACGTTTTTACCATTACCGTACCGAATACGCAAACAGCTGCCTTGCTGCCAATTCTCCGCAAACAGGTTAGCCCTGACAGCATATGTTTATTGTTTATACGGACCGGTATTGCGGACCCAAATCTTTCAACGTAGCCGCGCGTACCGACGCTTCACCGGCGCGTTTCAAAGTCGGTTTGTGTGTGAACGATTCGTAGAATTTAGCCGTGCCGTTCAAAACAGCGGCATCACACTCGGCTGCCGTGTCATAGCCTTGGTTGCCGTGCGCATCAGTCACCATCCCTGCTTGCGCTTCCAAAGAAACAAGAGAAATCCCGATTGCAGCCAAAGCGGCCAAAAGTTGCGTATTTTTCATATTCAAAGCTCCATGTAATTGGAAAATAAGCCACCCGCGCTCACTATAGATTGCGGCAACTCATACGGTCATCTTAATACAGCGTTTTTTATTTGGCTAACTTCCACACCTGAAACATGGTGAAGAGTATTGAAAATTCCCTTCTTTGCAACAAATTCTCAATCTTAGAATTCGGTAAAAATGATGGTAAACCGACAAAATACGTTATTTCTGCGGCAAAAAAATGTGAAAAAATATCTGTTTATCTGCGCAAAAACATTCAAGATTCAATTTCCTAAACCCAAATTGACACATTTACAAAAATTAAATGCGCATACCTCCCCCTTGTAAGCTGTGAAATTACGCCTATACTGGACGGCATCTTCCCCTGAATAAGGAAACCGCAGTATGAAACAACAAACCCTTTTGAAATGGATTGCAACTGTCGGCATGGGCGCAGCCATCGGCTTGGCCCAAGCAGGCGCAGTCGATGCCCTGAAAAAATTCAACAGCGATTCAGACGGCATCGCCGGCAATTTCAGCCAAACCGTCAAAAGCAGAAAGAAAACCCAAACCACCCACGGCACCTTCCAAATCCTGCGCCCCGGCCTGTTCAAATGGGAATACACCAAACCCTATAAACAAACCATCGTCGGCGACGGTAAAACCATCTGGCTTTACGATACCGATTTGGCGCAAGTGACCAAATCATTGCAAAACCAAGCCATCGGCGACAGTCCTGCCGGTATTTTGGCGGACAAAAACGCACTCGGCAGCAGCTACACGCTGGAAGAAGACGGCTCGGCAAACGGCATTGATTATGTCTTGGCCACACCGAAAAAAAACAACGCCGGCTACCAATACATCCGCATCGGCTTCAAAGGCGACACCTTGGCCGCCATGCAGTTGAAAGACAGTTTCGGCAACCAAACCACAATTAATTTCAGCGGTCTGAACACGAAACCAAACTTGTCACGCAACGAATTCAAATTCACCCCGCCGAAAGGTGTTGATGTGTTGGACAATTAATTTGCTTGAAATTCAAAAAGCCGTCTGAAACTTTCAGACGGCCTGATCCTATTGGTAAAAAAAGCACGAGCCACATTGCCCGTACTATGCGCTTATTGGCGCTTCAACAATACGCCGCTTTCGATATGACGGGTAAACGGGAATTGGTCAAACAATGCCGCGCGTTTGACACTATGCGTTTGGGTGAGTACACTAAGATTGCTGCGTAAGGTTTCAGGATTGCAGGAAATGTAAATCACATTATCGAATTTCGCCACAAGTTTCAGTGTTTCGTCATCAATGCCGGCGCGGGGCGGATCGACGAAGATGGTGGAAAATTCATAATCCGCCAGCACCACACCCTGTTGCTGCAGGCGGCGGAATTCGCGGTTTTGGCTGTAGGCTTCGGTAAACTCTTCGGCGGACAAGCGCACGATTTTCACATTGCCGCTTTGGTTGGCTTCGATATTCCACATTGCGGCATTGACCGATGTTTTCGATATCTCGGTAGCCAACACGCGCCTGAACTGTTTGGCCAAAGGCAAGGTGAAATTGCCGTTACCGCAATAAAGCTCGAGCATATCGCCGCCCAATCCCTGTGCGGATTCGCAAACCCATGCCAGCATTTTTTCACACACACGTGCATTGGGCTGGGTGAAGCCTCCTTCAATCTGACGGTAATGGAAATCCTGATTGCCCGCGCACAGGGTTTCGGTGACAAAATCCTGCGTCAACACCAGCCTTTGCCCACGGCTGCGGCCGATAATCCACACGCCCAATTTGTCTTGCAAATCACGCGCGGCGGCTTCCCATTCGGCGTCGAGTTTTTTATGGTAAATCATTGTCACCAACATTTCACCGCTGAGCGTGGCCAAAAATTCCACCGTATACCAACGGTTTTTCAGCACGGGTTTGTCTTTTACCGCCGCAATCAGGCGCGGCATTAAGGCGTTGATGGCCGTATCCGCCGCCTCAAACTGATCGCAACGCAGCAGGCTCACGCCGCCGGCTTTCTGCCCGCGCCCGAACATGGCGTAAAAAATCCCGTCGCCTTCATGCCACACGCGGAATTCGGCGCGCATGCGGTAATGTTGTTCAGGCGATTCAAATACTTGGATTTCGGGAAAATCGAATCCTTGGAACAATTCTTTTAAATAGTGGATTTTGTCGTTTAACTGCTGTTGGTAAGCGCTCATTCTTTTTTGACTCTGAGTAGGGATTAGGCTCGGATTATAACCCAATAGGCCGTCTGAAAACACGGCCGCGGATTTCAGACGGCCTGTAAGAGATATAGAAAATTCCACCGTTGTTGATACTTTTTGTTTTTTCCTGAAGACCTGTTTTGGAATTTTTGCGTGTTACCGAAAAGTAAGGCAACGCCGCACGGTCTCTGACCATACTAAAATCTCCAAACAACCGTCTCGACAAAAAAACAAAAGCGGTTCCACATAAAAAGTACCAACAACCCGACTTTTTCCAATGCCATGAAACCTTTGCAAAATAGGCTGTTATCATAAATCCGTCATTCCCGTGCAGGCAGGGATGACAGGCCGGTATTTCAGCTTTTGTCCAACTCTGCAACAGTCCCGGTTTATAGCCTGTTAACTTAAAAATGGGTACAAATTTTTCTCATGCCGTCTGAAACCTGAAATTTGTCACTCCTGCGCAGGCAAGAATCTAGAACTTTGATTTTCATTAATTTTTTACAGGTTTCTGTGCGGCAGAACCGGATTCCTGCCTGCGCAGGAATGACGGCATTTGGATATTTCTGTGCTCATTATTTAGTGAAACAGCTATATTGCTTATGATTTAAACAATTTTATTTTTTCTTTTTTTTCAAACCTTCAGCTGACTTATCCACAAGAATGGCACAGAAAATGCGGCTGGCTGTCGGGACAGATTCGTATTGTCGGATTGGATAGGGGATATTGTTTTGTCAGTTTACCCGGATTTATACAGGCGCGGATTATCCATACTCGTTTATCCACGCCGATTACTACCGCAAAAAGGCCGTCTGAAGCAGATTTCAGACGGCCTTGGTTCATGTTTGATTGCTTAAGCGAAATTACGCTTCCAATTGCGCCGCTTGGATGGCGGTCAGCGCGATGGTGTACACGATGTCGTCCACCAATGCGCCGCGTGACAAGTCGTTAACCGGCTTACGCAAGCCTTGAAGCATCGGGCCTACGCTCAATACGTTGGCGTTGCGTTGGACGGCTTTGTAGGTACAGTTGCCGGTGTTCAAATCAGGGAATACCAACACGGTAGCCTGACCGGCAACCGCACTGTTTGGCGCTTTGGATTTGGCCACGCTCGGCACGGTGGCGGCGTCGTATTGTAACGGACCGTCAATCGCCAAATCAGGGCGTTTTTGTTGCGCGATTTGGGTAGCTTGTGCCACGGCTTCTACGTCAGGGCCGGCACCGGAAGTACCGGTTGAATAAGAAATCATTGCCACTTTCGGCTCAATACCAAAGGCTTTGGCTGAATCGGCAGATTGTATGGCGATGTCGGCCAACTGTTCAGGCGTTGGGTTCGGATTCACTGCGCAGTCACCGTAAACCAATACTTGGTTTGGCAGCAACATGAAGAAAATACTCGATACCAAGCTCGCGCCTGGTGCGGTTTTAATCAATTGCAAAGCCGGACGGATGGTGTTGGCGGTAGTGTGGACCGCACCGGAAACCAAACCATCCACGTCGTTTTGTGCCATCATCATGGTCCCCAAAACCACGGTATCTTGCAGTTGCTCACACGCCTGCTCCTCGGTCAGCCCTTTGCTCTTACGCAATTCGCACATCGGTGCAACGTATTGCCCGATCAAATCGGCAGGATCGATGATTTCCAAAGAATCCGGCAGGTTGATATGACGCTCTTTGGCTACGGCTTCCACTTCGGCACGCGGTGCCAGCAATACGCAGCGGGCAATGCCTTTTTCATGACAAATCGCAGCGGCTTGCACGGTGCGCGGTTCGGCCCCTTCCGGCAGCACGATGCGTTTGTTAGCTTTGTTTGCAGTGTCCATCATATTCACGCGGAATTGTGATGGCGACAAACGATTACGGCCGCGGTTGGCCAATTCGTTCACATCGCGCAATTGCCCGGTCGAACCAAAAAAGGTCAAGCCGGTTTGTTCGGCGGCAGCTTTACCCACCCCGGGCGCGGCATTGTCCAACACGAAACCGGCCAACACGCCCGGTGCGGTGATGTAGGATTGTTTGGCTAAATTCAATTTTTGCACGATGTCGTCAACGTCAGTTTCGCACAATTCGTTTTCTTCGTCGCAAGCACCCACGGCAAACACCACTGCGGCATCCAGTGACAAGGCCAATTCGAAGTTTTTAGTGGCCAAGAACACTTTATCCGCATTCGGGTGGATACCTTTAATGACCACGTTTTCCGTATTCATTTCGCTGATTTTGGCAACCAGGGTGTCTAACCAGTCGTCGCTTTTGCCTTGTGCCAGCAGCTTTTCGCCGAAACCGTTTTCATCCAGTGCGCGCAGGGCTTGGGCATTCGGCAACGCAGCCGCCAAAGCCTGAGTGGTCGCCCAGCTGTCGATGCGGGCGGAAACGGGTACAACCAATACGTTTGACATGTTTGTTCCTTGTTTGTGGGGGTAAAAAAGATAAATTCGCGCCCATTTTATCACTTCAGCGCAGCGGTTTACACTGATTACAACGGAATTTCAGGTTAAATCGACTTAACTTTGTTTGAAATCAGATAAAACTGACAATTTATACCAATATAAATAGACCAAGGCCGTCTGAAAGCGTATAGCTTTCAGACGGCCTTGAATCTTCTTTTGTTTATTTAATCAACATCAATCACCCATGGCTGCCAACAACTCTGCCTGATGCTCTGCAATCAGCGCATTGGTCAATTCTTCCAAGTCACCGTCCATGATGAAATCAAGTTTGTGTAAGGTCAGGTTGATGCGGTGATCGGTAACGCGGCCTTGCGGGTAGTTATACGTGCGGATGCGTTCGCTGCGGTCGCCACTGCCGATTAAGCTCTTGCGCTCGGCCGCTTCTTTGGCTTGAGCTTCGCGTTTTTGTGCATCGTTCAACCGTGCGGCCAATACTTTCATCGCCTGCGCTTTGTTGGCATGTTGGCTGCGGCCGTCTTGGCATTCCACCACCATACCGGTCGGCAAGTGGGTAATGCGTACGGCAGAATCGGTTTTGTTGATGTGCTGGCCGCCCGCCCCTGATGCACGGAAGGTGTCGATGCGCAAATCGGCGGCATTCAATTCGATGTCTTCCAATTCATCGGCTTCAGGCATTACGGCTACTGTGCAGGCCGATGTGTGGATGCGGCCTTGGCTTTCGGTAGCCGGTACCCGCTGCACACGGTGGCCGCCGGATTCAAATTTCAGACGGCTGTATGCACCCAAACCGACAATGCGGGCAATCACTTCTTTATAGCCGCCCAATTCGCTTTCATTGGCCGACACAATTTCCACCTGCCAGCAGTTGCGCTCGGCATAGCGGCTGTACATGCGCAGCAAATCGCCGGCAAACAAGGCTGCTTCGTCGCCGCCGGTACCTGCGCGCACTTCGATGAAAATGTTTTTGTCATCATCGGCATCTTTGGGCAGCAGCAATTTTTGCAGTTCGACATCCAATTCTTCAATCAGCCCGTTGGCCGCTTCGATTTCCTCGGCAGCAAATTCTTTCATGTCGGGGTCGGCCAACATTTCCTGCGCATCAGCCACATCGCTTTGCGCCTGCTGATACTTCTGGAACACTTCCACTACCGGCGTCAGTTCGGCGTGCTCGCAGGTCAGCTTGCGGTAGTTGCCCATATCGTCGGTGGCTTCCGGCTGGCCGAGCAGATGGGTGACTTCTTCTAAACGTTCACTAAGTTGTTGTAATTTTTCTAAAATAGACGGTTTCATATTTTTTCCGAGACAAAGACCGAGACCTTTGCAAAATCCCTGTATTCG
Source organism: Neisseria iguanae (assembly GCF_003013245.1). GTDB lineage: Bacteria > Pseudomonadota > Gammaproteobacteria > Burkholderiales > Neisseriaceae > Neisseria > Neisseria iguanae. The sequence continues at coordinate 16,678 of NZ_PXYY01000029.1, read as the reverse complement.
GCACATTTCTTCATGCTCTGCGATGCTCGCACGTTGAACTGCACTCAAATCTGGTGGTTACAAAGGTCCCGGCCGTCTGAAACGTTGGTTCAGGCGGCATGAATGAGCGTTATTATAAAGTGTTTTAACGTAAATTCAAAAAGATGATATGCGCTGCGCCTGCAATTGCCGCGCAAAGGTACTGAGATTGTTTGCACAGCTTGGTTTAAGGCTTGATTCTGCTCTAGGCTTTCGTGGTGACGGAAGCCGACTTGAAACGCATTGACTTCGCTTTCGATTTCGGTGGCGGATTTATCACGGCCGCTTTGCATATCGATTAGGTGGTAAGTCATTTCGGCCGTCGCCCTACTGCGCAAATCGGGCTACACTTGCAATTTCAACACATCAACCGTCAAATTAACCGGCTTTTTAACCACCTTGCTGTTCAGCGCCAAACTTTACCCAAGGCATTTTACAACTCGCACCGTATTTCTTCGGAAGGCTCGCCATAGCATTGCGCATCCAGCATACGCAATGGTTGTAAACATGGGTTTTGTTTTGCTCTTTGATGGTAACTTGAATGTTTTGAGCGGCATACTGCTGGCCGACCACAGCCGAATCAATCTGATAATCAGGTTTGACAAATCCGCTGTACCACCCAACACAAAACCGCCGGTGATAATGACCGGAAGTTCATGGTGGGGAATGCTCGTGCGTGTCGTGAAAGATGCAATGTACGACAGCATGATTATTTTAATTCGGCAGGCTTAACTGTTTATTTGAGCAATTTTGAGATATTTTCTTCAGTTTTACAAGCAATTTCTGCTAAACCGACACCGCGCAATTCCGCCGCGATTTCCGCAATCCGCCGCACATTGGCCGGCGTATTGGTTTCGTTGGGCAGCATAAACGGGCTGTCGGTCTCCAGCACCATATCGCACAAATCCAGTTTTGCCACTACCTGCCGCACTTTTTTCGCCTTCGGATTCAATAAAAGTGACCCGATACCGATTTTAAAGCTACAACGCAGCAAAATCTGCGCTTCTTCCACGCTACCGGAAAACGCGTGCGCAATTCCGCCTTGGGTAAAGCCGGTCTGCTTCACCGCTTCGGCAATCGCGGCCGTGGCTTTGACATTGTGCACAATCACTGGCCTTTTCAGCTTTTGCGCTAATTCAAGCTGGCGGCAAAATGCTTCGATTTGCTGCTGCTTTTGCATTTCAGACGGCCTTCCCACCATAAAATCCAAGCCGGTTTCGCCAACCCACGCTTGCGGATGTTGCTGCAACAGGCGTTCGAGTCCGGCAAAATCTTGTGGCTGGATATTTTCAGCAAACCACGGATGAATACCCAAAGCGATATGCACGCGTTTGTCAGACAGCGTGTTGAGGGTCAGTAATTGAACCACTTCCGCCCAATCGCTGCGCTGCGTGGCGGGTACGATAAAGCGCGTCACGCCCTGCCCGGCTGCCAGCGCCCAAATTTCGGATAAACGATCGCGCAATGCGGGATCGGCAAGGTGGCAATGGCTGTCGGTGAAATGCATGGTCAACCTGTCTGAAAAATGTATTTTAAGTTTAGGTAGCTGTTTCAGATGGTATCAATCAACCCAAGCGCGTGTAAATTTTGCTGCACAGTCTCGGTATTCCATTGATTCGATACTGCTAAGGTCAAGAGCGCAGTAGCGGTTTCCAAATTGCATTTTCCGCCGTTCACCACACCGGCCTGGCGCAACGCGCTGCCTTGGGCATACACCGCAGCGGCGCAACCTTGCGGCACTTGGCTTATGTTGAGCAACAAACCGCCGCGAGCGGTAAAGCTTTGCACAGCTTGGATAAACGATGCATCGTTTGGCGCATTGCCGTGACCGTAACTTTGTAAAATCGCCGCCTTCATGTCGGTGTCTAACAGGCCGTCTGAAAAATATTGCGCGCTCAAACCGGGAATCAGCGTTTGGCAAATCACTTTAGCCCGGATATCAAGCGATAGAACCTTTAGGCCGTCTGAAGACAATTCGGCACGGCGTTCAGACGGCCTTACCAGCCACTGCCAGCCGCCTGATTGCTGCCATTGCGCCAATGCACCGAAATGCAGATTGTCGAATCCCGCAGTGGCTTCGGTGCTGACTTTGCTGCTGCCTACAGCAGAATACACTTTACCGTTAAACGCAACCAACACTTGCGGCAAAGCCAATTCAAACGCGGCGACGGCGGTGGCTAAGTTCAGCGGCGCATCGCTGTTGGGTGCATCATAAGGCCATTGCGAACCGGTCAATACCACCGGCTTATCCAAACCTTGCAACGCGAGCGCGAACAGGTTGGCGGTGTAGGCCATAGTGTCAGTGCCGTGCAGAATCAGTATGCCGTCGTATTGCGGGATTTTTTCAACCGATAAATCCAGCCAGTCACGCCAATGCTGCAGCTTTAGCGCCGATGAATCGATTAGGGGGCGATACACATGCCAATCGAATTCAAGGCCGTCTGAAAACGGTTGTAAGGCTTTGCCGACTAAGTCGGTATCGGGGCGTAAACCGTCGCTGCTGCTGCGCATGCCGATGGTGCCGCCGGTATAAAGGACGAAAATCTTTTGTACCATGGTTTTGTCTCAACAATAAATAAGGCCGCCTGAAAGATGGCAAACCACTTCATTCGCCATGCTTTCAGACGGCCTATTTAACTATATTTTCAATTCCGGTTCAATCCGCCCTGCTTCTGCCAAGGCCAACCTTCTCACGGGCTGGTTTCAAAACACACGGCATGTATCAATTCGCTGATTTTGACTTTACCGTTGCGGTCAAGTTGTTTGAACCCGCCCGCATCGCCTGCCCGGAAATCCAGTATCAACCCGGCGGTATCCACGTTTGCCCATTCGTCGGCGGTCAACACACTGCCGCCGTTTTTATGGATAATTTGGGGCTGATGTAAATTTAGCCCCTAAATACCATACCCTTTCCGCAAGGTTTTGAGTTGCGCCGACGGAGCACCAAAGTTAAATCCAAACCCGCACCCTTTCAAGAATAATGGAAAAGATTTGCAGGCAATTCCGTTGTGTTTTCTCAGAACACGTTTTGCCTGATTCTAAAAATTCCCAATACCGCTGATGTGGTTCTGACGATCAGCAAAGCATTGCGAATGATTGCTGCAATGGTGATGGAATTCACGCACATCAGGCACGTCATCATTGTTATAAACCATGCCTTCAGGCATGACTTTTCTCTTAGAAAGCAGGAGGTAAGGTTTCGGTTCGGGCGTTGTCCGCAATCACAGAACAGTCTTTTCCATCCCGTTTTGGGATGCCGGAAACAGCCACTTTCCCTGCGGCACCTCTGCCGTGTTTGCCTTTAGGATAACCCCAAAATAACGCTCGTCCAACTCAACCGCAGCATCAAAAACCGCATCGGCTTCCAATGCCGAACGGTGACTGATAAACCCTCTCTCGTATTTTGCGCTAAGAAAGTAGCGCAGAATTGGGCCGGATACCCAACAAATCAGCCGCCGAACGTGCAGTAAATTCCCGTACAAAAAATTCGAGCAGTTTTTGTATGTTTCTTTCTAATTTGCAATGGGTTATCACCGGTATGACTGCTGATCTATGTCAGCCCCAATAATTTTTCCGCCAAATCGGGTTCACACGCCCGCGTATGTTATGCATTGATGCACACCATATTAAAACTGTTAATACCCATTTTATCGCCCTACTCCTGATTTTGTCTTTATCCGCTTCAAATATCATGACAAAACCGCCAATATCCGTGGATAAACGTGTTTGAATAGTATTTTATGCTGATGTATGGCCGTAAAAAAGCATCTGACCATATCAGATGCTTTTGAATAAATAACGTTTCCATTTCCATAGGATTTAAATATCGGGCTTGGTTTTGGCTGCAGCAGCGGCTTTGCGTTTGCTGCGCAGTTCCGCCAGTTTGTCACGATAAAAACGGCTGCGCTGGCGTTTGCGCCACCAAAACCACAGCAATACGGCGGCACCGATACCAATCACCACAAACAAACCGGATTGGAAGCTGTGAACCTTAGCCATCAGCCAGTCGATGTTGTTTGCACCATAATCACCCAAATAAATCCATACCGGCACGGAAATCAAGGCGGCCAAACCATCCATCATCAAAAAGCGCATATACGATACTTTGCGGCTGATACCGGCAGTAATGTAAATCGGCGTACGCAAACCGGGCAGGAAACGGGCGACAAACAATACCCAGTTGCCGTATTTATCGAATTTTTCCTGCACCTGCGCATAACGCTTCGGCGTCATTACGCGAGCAACCGGTTTGAATTGCAGGATTTTGTGCCCCAAAATGCGTCCGGCGGCAAACATGCAGCCGTCACCTGCCAGCACGCCCAGCATACCGACTAAAAACATCACATGCACATTGGTATAACCCAAGCCGGAAATGACACCGCCCGTAACCAAGGTTACATCTTCGGGAATAGGCACACCGAAACCGCATGCCAGCAGCACCAAAAAGACTGCGGCATAACCGTATTCAACGAAAAAAGCTTCCAAAAAAGCAAACATCGGCAGGAGGTTCTCACAGTGAAGTTATTCTGGCAGACCGTTTCAGACGGCCTAATATTTGAATGCGGCATAACCGCCAGTCAGATACCGCTATTCTACCAACAGATAAAGCCGTCTGAAAGCATAACAAGCCGATTTCATCAAATATTCATTATAATTAACCCAAAGCAACAAAAAAGGCGGCTCGATTCTGCCGCCTTTTCCTTTGGTTTGAATGGGATTATTTTTTCGCACCCTGAATCGCTGAGGCGATGCGTTCCGCACCTTTTTGCGCCCAGTCGGCCTGTTTGGCTTCCACCATCACACGCACCACCGGCTCGGTACCGGAAGCACGCAATACCACACGGCCTTTACCTTCCAATTCTTTTTCTACTGCGGCCAACACGTCTTTCGACGCTTCCTGCCAGTTTTGGCCTTTTTGGATGCGCACGTTAATCATGGTTTGCGGGAACGGCTGCCAATCGGCGCACACGGTAGCCAAATCCTGCCCCAAAATGCGCAATGCGGCCAATACCTGCAAGGCTGAAATCAGGCCGTCGCCGGTGTTGTGTTTGTCCATGCACAAAATATGGCCGCTGGCTTCGCCACCGATTAACCAGCCGCGTTGGTGCAGTTGCTCCAACACATAACGGTCGCCTACTTTGGCGCGGCAGAAATTCACGCCTTGCTCATTCAAGGCGATTTCCATCGCCATGTTGGTCATCACAGTGCCGACCACACCGCCGATTTCAATACCTTCGCGCGCGCGGGCTTTGGCGATGACGTAAATCAGGCTGTCGCCGTCGTACACTTTGCCGTTTTTATCCACCATCATCAGGCGGTCGCCGTCACCGTCCAAGGCGATGCCGTAGTCGGCTTCATTCTGCAAAACAGCGGCTTGCAAGGTTTTGGTATGAGTCGCACCGCATTTTTCATTGATGTTGTAACCGTTTGGCTCGTTACCGATGGAAATGACTTTCGCGCCCAGCTCGTGGAATACTTTCGGCGCCATATCATAGCCTGCACCGTTAGCCGTATCGACCACCAATGTCAGGCCGCGCAAATCCAAGCTGGCCGGAAAAGTCGATTTGCAGAATTCGATGTAGCGGTCGTCGGCACCGTTAATCCGGCGTGCACGGCCCAATTTGTCAGACGGCAGGGTTTTCATTTCCTGATCAATTTTAGATTCGATTTCCAATTCGATTTCATCGGAAAGTTTCACGCCGCCTTCGGCAAAGAATTTGATACCGTTGTCGGAATAGGCATTGTGCGATGCAGAAATCATCACACCGGCCGACAAACGCAGCGCGCGGGTCAGATAAGCAACACCCGGGGTCGGCAACGGACCAGTTTGAATCACGTTGACACCGGCGGCGGTAAAGCCGGCAATCAGTGCCGCTTCCAACATATAGCCTGAAATACGCGTATCTTTACCAATCAACACGGTCGGTTTCTGCTCGGCCTCATGCTGCACCAGTACCTGCCCGGCGGCATAACCCAGTTTCAACACAAATTCAGGGGTAATCGGGAATTGACCCACTTCACCGCGCACACCGTCGGTACCAAAATATTTTTTTGCCATGGAGGTTGCTCCGTTATTTCAAAATGAGAAAAATTGTATTTAAAGAGATGAATAGCCAAACAGACGGAATCTGCCTCGCGCGGCCAGATACCGTCTGAAAGGTATAGTTCCATCATCGTCGTTTTTAATTCAAACCGTTGTTTTTAGACCTGTTTTTCATACGGCTTAAATATACACCACTCAAACACCCAAAACCTGCCACACCTTCAAAGCATCGCCTGTCGCCTTCACGTCATGCACACGGATAATCCGCGCACCGCGTGCAACCGAAGCCAACGCTGCTGCCACGCTGCCGTGAATACGTTCAGACGGCGTGGTTTCACCGGTCAACTCGCCAATCATGCGTTTGCGCGACACGCCAATCAGCATCGGCAAACCGGTGGCCTGCATCAATTCGGGCAAATGGCGCATCAACGCAATATTGTGTTGCAGCGTTTTACCAAAACCGAAACCCGGATCAAGCGTGACGCGGCCGGCGGCAATACCGGCTTGGGCACATGCCGCCACGCGTTCGTTCAGATAACGCACCACTTCGCCGACTACATCCTGATACTGGGGATTATCCTGCATGGTTTCAGGCAACCCCTGCATGTGCATCAAGCAAATACCGATATCGGGATAGCGCGCCAGCACACCCACCGCATCTTCATCGGTCAAGGCCGCAACATCATTAATGATGTCGGTGCCGCCTTGCGCCAAAGCACGCTGCATCACCGAAGCGCGGCGCGTATCCAAGCTCACCGGTACATTCCATTTGCCGATTTCCGCCAACACGGGCTGCACACGCCGCCATTCTTCTTCGGGCGACACAAAATCCGAACCCGGCCGCGTTGATTCACCGCCGATATCGAGAATGTCTGCGCCGTCTTTCAAAAGCTGTTCGGCATGCTGCAAGGCCGTCTGAACATTTTGCGAATACGTGCCGCCGTCTGAAAATGAATCAGGCGTCAGGTTCACAATACCCATGATTTTCGGCTCGGCCAAATCAATTTGAAACCGCCCTGCCTGCCAGATGGTCTGCGCCATGAATTTTCCTTATCAACAACAAACAGCAACACATTAAGCACGCCATTATAACAGGCCGTCTGAAAGGGTTAAATAGTCAGACGGCTCCAGATCTGTTCACAACCCATCTTTGGCATATTTTTTCGCGCCACACTTCTCAAACGCCAGTCCGTCTTCGCGATATGCCTGCGCGCTCTGCGATGCTCCCGTTTTGAACCATACTCAACTCTGTCTGAAATTTTGCAAAAATCTCATCTTACGAATAAAATTGTCAACAATCCGGCTTTATACCAAAATCCAATTCATCAAGTCTAAGCAACTCCCTTATCGAGTGATTCAAAGGAAACATCATGTACCAACACGTCGAATTCTATCCCGGCGACCCGATTCTGAGTTTGGTCGAAACCTACAACAACGATTCCCGCCCTGAAAAAGTCAATTTGGGCATAGGCATTTATTTTGATGACAAAGGCAAAATGCCGGTATTGCAATCAGTGCGCCAAGTCGAAGTCACCCGTGCCGCCGAGCCGCGCACCAGCCCGTATCTGCCAATGGAAGGCTTGGCCGCTTACCGTGAAGCAGTACAGCATTTGCTGTTTGGCAAAGACCACCCTGCCGTTAAAGAAAACCGCATCGCCACCATCCAGACTTTGGGCGGCTCGGGCGCATTAAAAATCGGTGCCGACTTTATCCACCGCTGGTTTCCCACGGTAAAAGCCTATGTGAGCGACCCGACTTGGGAAAACCACAAAAGCATTTTTGAAGGCGCGGGCTTCGAAGTCGGCACTTATCCGTATTACGATCCAGCCACCATCGGCGTGAAATTCGATGAAATGACGGTATTTTTTGAAACCCTGCCTGAAAACAGCGTACTGATTCTTCATCCGTGCTGCCAAAACCCGACCGGCGTGGACATGACCGAAGCGCAATGGGATAAAGTACTGGATGTGATTCAGGCACGCCGACTGATTGCGTTTATGGACATTGCCTATCAAGGTTTCGGCGAAGACTTGTACAGCGATGCCTACGCCATCCGTAAAGCAGCCGAAATGAGGCTACCGCTGTTTGTGAGCAATTCGTTTTCCAAAAACCTGTCGCTTTACGGCGAACGCGTCGGTGGCCTGAGCGCAGTCTGCCCGACACCGGAAGAAACGGAATTGGTGTTCGGCCAATTGAAATACACCGTGCGCCGCATTTATTCCAGCCCGCCCGCACACGGTGTGCATATTGCGGCCGGTGTGATGAATACGCCAGAATTGTTTGCGCTGTGGCAAAGCGAAGTCTATGCCATGCGTGACCGAATTCGCGCCATGCGCCAATATTTATATGAAGTGCTGAGCACGAAAATTCCCGACAAAGATTTCAGCTACTTCATCAAGCAGCGCGGCATGTTCAGCTACACCGGCTTAACCGAGGCGCAAGTGAACCGTTTGCGCGAAGAATTCGGCGTATATCTCTTGGTGTCCGGCCGCATGTGCGTGGCCGGATTAAACCCGACCAACGTCGAATATGTGACCGATGCCTTTGCCGAAGTATTGAAATAAGGCAATAATTTGAAGTAAATCAAAAGGCCGTCTGAAAAAACTTCTCTTTTCAGACGGCCTCTTACATAATAGCCCTTTGGCGCACCCGACTGGGATCGAACCAGCGACCTTCAGCTTCGGAAACTGACGCTCTTCCAACTGAGCTACGGGTACGAAAAAAACATAAGAATAGCTTAAATTCGGCTGTTTGGCAAAATTAATGTACCAAGTGAATGAAAGGCTACACACGACAACAAAATCCAATCTTTAGAATATCGTATATTTTACAAATCCTTAGTATGCCAAATATTTTTATTTTCAAAGTTTTTTGCAGAATTTCGAGCATATTGATTGGAAAGCATCTGTTAATTCAGTATAATCCAGCAAAATATTGTTAATTCCGTTTAACAAACCAAATATAACTTACAGCACAATCCAACGGCGAGACCTACCAAATGAAACAACTCAGCAACAACAAAGCCCAAGGCTCAGCATTGTTCACCCTTGTGAGCGGTATCGTTATTTTGCTCGCGACCATATTCTTCTTTATCAAACTGGCCGGCAGCGGTTCATTCAGCGATGTTGACCAAACCACCGAATCGGCTACTCAAACCCGTATCCGGCCGACCGGCCAAATCGCTTTAGGCGACGGCATTGCGGTAGGTGAACGCCAAGGCGAAGCCATCTTCAATAAAACCTGTATCCAATGTCACGCTGCCGACAGTATCGTGCCAAACGCGCCCAAACTGGAAAACAACGGTGACTGGGCACCACGTATTGCGCAAGGTTTCGACATCCTGTTCAACCACGCGCTTAACGGTTTTAACGCCATGCCTGCCAAAGGCGGCGCAGCTGACTTGACCGACCAGGAATTGAAACGCGTCATCGTATTTATGGCCAACAAATCAGGCGGTTCTTTCCCGAATCCTGATGAAACCGGTGCCGCACCTGCTGAAGCTGCTGCTCCTGCTTCGGAAGCACCTGCCACCGAAGCTGCCACCCCTGCCACTGCCGGTCCAGATGGCAAAGCTGTTTACGACGGTTTGTGCATGGCCTGCCACGCTTCAGGCGTAGCAGGCGCACCTAAAGTCGGCAATGCCGCAGACTGGAAAGAACGTATTGCCCAAGGTAAAGATACACTCTACAAACACTCTATCGAAGGCTTCACCGGCAAAAAAGGCATGATGCCAGCCAAAGGAGGTAATCCTTCATTAACTGATGATGAAATCAAAGCTGCCGTAGATTACATGGTTAAATAACCCCATAGAGATTTCAATATGGGGCTGAAGTAGGTTATCAGTCGTGTCAGACTGCAAAAATGAAGATAACCAATTGCAAATTAACAAAGAATACCCAAAGAAAACTTCTCCGGTTTTTTGTACCGGAAGTCACAGCCCGTGCAGCCGCTGATATTTTGGGTATCCGGCCCGATTGGGCTATGTTGTCCTACCGTAAAACCTGCAAATGACTGCCTGTCATTTGGCGCAGGAAGCCGATGGGGTTTTCAGGCACTATCGGGACGGACGAGCGTTATTTTGGCGGATTTTACGGTAAAACAACAGGGTAGAATCAGGCCGGATACGAGTATACCGGCAGCTGCACGGGCCATTATTTCCAATACAGAAAATTGAAGTAATTTTTTCCGTGTAGATTTGCTCCGTGTAAATTTTCTTGTTTTTCAATGGGTTATCTTCATTTTTAAATGTAACCTGTAACCCGAATGCTCATCTACGTCAGCTCCTCAAACATTCTGTTGTGTTTAAATCGGCTTTATCGGTTTGGCTGTCTGCGCATTATCATAAAAATGCATTCAGTTGACGTATCTTATCATCTAATCTCTTATACTTACCTTTGATTTTCCGTTCCAATGTTTTAACCAAACAAGAAAGATAACCGAATTGCGCATATCATTAAAACGATTAAAAAGGCTTTTCTATGAACGATTCAAACTCTATTTTTCCCGAAGACTATATCCCAAAATTCAGACGCAAGAAACTCAACGAACCCGGTTTTTTACACAAACTTGGCCGTTTTGCAGGCAGATTGGGGGCGCCGGTAGTCCGTCGGCTTTATGCGCTGTATTTTCTATGGAAATCACCCCATACGCCCAAACAAGCCAAAATGATTATCTTGGGTGCTTTGGTGTATTTTTTCAGTCCGATTGAAGCGATACCCGATTTGCTGGGACCAGTGGGATTCACCGATGATATTGCTGTCATCGCGCTGGTTTACCGTCAAATGAAATCATATCTGACCGAAGATATCCGCGAGCAGGCACGCATCGCTACCGATAAGATTTTAGGCAAAAAATGAAACCAGTGAAAAGGCCGTCTGAACATTCAGACGGCCTTTTTTTAATTTGATTTTAGTATCAGGTTATTTTAATGGAGACATATTCATCACTTCCATCAGGAAATTAGTAAATGCCGGATTGCTTGGTTTGCTGTTCATGCTTTTCCAGCGTTGCTGCCAGCCACGCAAAGCATTTTGGATATACAGCTTGGATTGTTGGGTAGTAATCTCACCACGTTGACTGTCTACTGCTGAACGCAGATAAACTTCATACATGCTGTCGTCAACAGAGTTACGGCCGACCAATTGAATGCGGTAGCGGTTTAAATATTGGGCAGCTTGGACTTTCGTCATTTTTCCTTGACCGACCTGATAGCTTAAACGCGTGGCTTCATCACGGATTCTGGAAACATCCGACCAATGGCTAGAAACCAAACTGAAACCTGCGGCCGGCGCGCTTGTCACTTTGACGTTGGTTGGACGCACGGGCACTTCTTTTAAAGTTGGCACATAGATAGATTGACAACCGGCAAGTACCGCCAATACAAATAAGAGAGGGATATTTTTTTTCATATGGGTTATTATAATCAGATTCGTCGAATAGTCCAAATGATGGTCGCATTGATACTGCATCCGGTTTGTTCAATTACAACATATTATTTCGAAGCCGTCGTCATCAGTTGAAAAATGGAAACACACAAAAAAGCCGCCTGAAACGGCCTTTTTAAAACACGATATTATGCCAAATCGGCAAACAATAACGTAGAAAGGTAACGTTCGCCATAGGAAGGAACCAATACTACAATCAACTTACCTTCATTTTCAGGGCGTTTAGCCAATTCCAATGCACTCCAAACAGCCGCACCGGAAGAGATACCCACTAAAATACCTTCTTTTTCAGCCATTGCACGAGCAGTTTCAAACGCTGCTTCGTTTGGTACTTTGATGATTTCATCGTAAATCGTCGTATTCAAAACACTCGGCACGAAACCGGCACCAATGCCTTGAATTGGGTGAGGGCCTTTCTCGCCGCCGCCCAATATCGGCGAAGCTTCCGGCTCTACAGCAACAACTTTAACATCAGGATTGCGTTGTTTCAAGACCTCACCCACACCGGTCACCGTGCCACCTGTACCTACACCGGCCACGAAAATATCAACTTTACCGTCGGTATCGCGCCAGACTTCTTCAGCAGTAGTTTCACGGTGGATTTGCGGATTGGCTTCATTATCAAACTGACAGGGCATAAAATAAGTGCTCGGATGCTCGTCTAACAAAGATTGTGCTTTGGCAATCGCGCCACCCATACCTTCAGCGGCAGGGGTCAGAATCAATTCGGCACCCAAAGCACGCAACAGCATTTTGCGCTCCTTACTCATACTTTCCGGCATGGTGATAGCCAGTTTGTAACCGCGGGCGGCACATACCATTGCCAAACCAATACCGGTATTGCCACTGGTTGCTTCAACAATCACGGTATCTTTATTGATTTTGCCGGCCTTTTCAGCCTGCTTGATCATCGCTTCTGCAATACGGTCTTTCACGCTGCTGCCTGGGTTAAAAAATTCCAACTTCACAGCAACATCAGCTTTCAAACCCTTGGTCAAACGGTTTAATTTCACCAACGGGGTGTTGCCGATTAATTCGGTAATGCTGTTTGCAATTTTCATACTCTGCTCCTGATTAAAAAAGAATACAGCTTGCATATGTAAGTTCAGGCTGTCTGACAAACCAATATTTAATATTTTTTATAACTTTTCGTTGAAAAATATCCTTATAGGATGATGGACAAAATTACCACCGCCTGAACGATCAACAACATCAAATAGCCGCTTTGTAGCTGCCGGCTACTGAACAAGCTGACAGCTTGCTTCATGATTTTAACGCGATGCAAATAAAACACAGCCATCAAAACAAATTGCAACACAAACCAATAACCCGGCTTCAATGCATAAAAAGTCAACAACGCCGGCATGGAAAAGACCGATGCCCCTTCCGGATACTGATGCCAAACCATGCCTGCCAGCAAAACAAACACCAAACTCATCAGCGCATTGGTGACCGCAAACAAACTCAATATCGGATGCGCTGCGTCAGCCTGCCAAAACCGACCGTCAGGCGTTTTCTTCCAATGATTCAGAAAGAAAAAAATACTGCTTACGGTCAAATAGAAATGCGGAATAAACAAAGGCCCCACATGGGTAATGCCCCACGCGCCCGGCACAATTTCTGCCCCTAAAAAACCAACGGACAGCCATGAAATCACCGCCGCCCAAAACCATTGAAACTTCTCGGCTTTGAAAATCAACCATAAGAAAAACACGGCATAAATCACAGCTGCCCATAAATCAAAATAAAAAACCATCTTAATATTGCAACTCGCCTTCAAATACCGTTTCAGCAGAACCAGTCATCATTACATCATCTCCCGCCTGCCAGCTGATAAACAAATCCCCGCCTGGCAGGCTGACTTTGACAGGCACACCGCCATCCAGCAAGCCCAAACGCACACCGGCCACAACCGCTGCACAAGCACCTGTACCGCACGCCTGAGTTTCACCTGTACCACGCTCATGCACACGCAGCTTAATAGACTGTCGATCGACAACCTGCATAAATCCGACATTCACACGTTCAGGAAATTGGTTGTGCGATTCAATGGCTTCACCCCAGTATTCTACCGATGCATTTTTTGTGTCTTCAACCATAATCACCGCGTGCGGATTACCCATATTGACACAGCTTACCGGAATAGATTCCAAGCCTACCAACACGATATGCGTTAATGCATCTTCAGTTTCTTCACCTACAGGCACAAACGGAATTTCAAACGGCATCAATTTCGGTTTCCCCATATTGACCGTCACCCAGCCGTTATCCAATAATTTCGGCACGATCATGCCGCTTGCCGTTTCAACCAAAATTTCTTGTTTATCGGTCAAACCTTTATCCACGACAAAACGCACGAAGCAACGTGCGCCATTGCCACATTGCTCCACTTCACCGCCATCCGCATTAAAAATACGGTAGCGGAAATCCGCCGCTTCAGACGATGGTTTTTCCACCACCAAAAGCTGATCAAAGCCCACACCGCGAAAACGGTCAGACCATTGCGCCAACGGTGCTTCTTTCGGATCAAACGGCTGTTCAATCCCGTTAATTACCATAAAATCATTGCCTAAACCATGCATTTTTGTGAATTTTAAAGTTTTCATTATTGATTCCTAATAATTATCCACCCGAACGTTTTCAGTATGCAGAGACAAACTGTATATTGAGAGCAGCATCCGTCAAATCAAACCATTCAATCTAACGACCCATTATATTTTAAAGATGCCGTCTGAATACATTCTACCTCAGTTCAGACTAATTTTTATGCCTCTATTGCTTTTAAATATCGCCACATTCAAGACGGACAACGCGGTACCTTGATTGTATTTTGCAAGAATCATCAAAAAATATTTCATAAAGCTTTAGATAAATGCATTAAAAAAGCAACACTTAAAATAATCGGTGCAAAAATAAGACAGATGGTATTTTTAAATAAATAAACGGTGTTTTTAAATTTCAAATATACGGCATTCTCCCTATAGATTATGCTATCCAAAATAAATATATGATTTTTAAATAATTAATTTATCATATTTTCTTAAGTTGCTTTTCATAAAATATAAAACCAAACTTAATTTGCCAACAATTAGAATAAACGCTACTAAAATTAAAACCGTTTGTCGAGATTTTTGCGCATTTATCGCTTGTCAATTATCTGAAAAAATTGCAAAATACATATATCAAAATACGGAACAAAAAACGTTTATATAAATAAAATCATTATAAAACAATTGATTATATATTGAAAAATTAAGACGAACGCATAGCTTACAAGGAAAATATCATGAATATCCGCCAGACTTTAACTGCTTTAATTGCCTTCACCGTTTTGGCCGGTTCACAAGCCGCCATCGCAAGCAATGTCGCTTTTTATCAAAAAGCATCTGAAGCCACCGCTCCGATCACAGGCAAAGTCACCATGCGACTGACAATTGGCGCAGACGGCGATGTTCACAGTGTCCGTGTTATCCGCAGCAGCGGTTCAAGCAGCATTGATAACAGCGCTGTTCAATGGATGGAAGCGCAAACTATGTCGCCTGTTTTTATTAACGGTATTGCGAAAGAATTCAGCATTGTGAAAGAAATCAAATTTTCAGAAGACAAAAATATTCAACAAATCAGCCTAAAGTAACCTCTTTTCATCTCATTGCTTACTCTGAACACCAAAAAGCACTTTTTCTCAGGAAAGTGCTTTTTGGCATTTTCGTACCTAAAAACCAACAAAACCCTCAATTATCCATACCTTTTACTTACAATAACGAAAATCCGGCATGAAAAACGCTATACTCAATGCAATCCGTTAGTGAATAGATTTCTAAAGGAAAACCAACCAATGAAAATGATTCTATCTGCCGCACTCGCCATCGCCACTTTAAGCGCATGTTCATTAGGCACACCCGGCATGTCTATCGGCTTGGGACTCGGCACCGCATTGGGCAATCATGTCGGCTTGGGTACATCTTTAAATATCCCTGTGCGCCTGGATAAAACCAAAATCGGTTCCAACACTAATCAAACTAAAAATAGCAGTGTCAATATTGTTGACGAGCAAATCGTCACCTATTTCGATGCGCATGGGAATGTTTCCAATAATGCCGTTAACGGCGGCTTTTACCGTCAATTACTGAGTAAACGCAATAATGAATACGTGGTGCAGGATTTTTACGGCGACAACAACATCAAACGTACCGACCCCTATACCATCAGCCGCAACCAGCTAATGCAATTTCATGCTACACCAACCAACGGCTCTTTGACGACTTATGCGTACAACGGCAACATCATGCAGCAGCAAGTTTTCCAAAACGGCAAATTGGTCAGCGCAAAATACTGAATTTGTGCAAAATAAAATGGTTTAGCCGAATAAAATATCCAGCTTCAGACAGTCTAACAATACTACTCTGTCCCTGATCCTATCGACCAAAATAAATTTTCTTAACTTTCAAATATTTGTAATATTGCTACGAATTTATTTCTCTCTATCGGTTGACACATTTTGTGCAAACGCTATAATACGCCCCATTCCCCGATAGCTCAGTCGGTAGAGCGACGGACTGTTAATCCGCAGGTCCCTGGTTCGAGCCCAGGTCGGGGAGCCAAATTTTCAAAGCCTAAACAATCGTTTAGGCTTTTTTAATTTAGTCCACCGATGCCCTTTGTGTCCAATTTGTGTCTAAAGCTCTCAAGATTATCTAGCATACTTGCATGAGTGGCTAAATGTTCTGTTGCCAAATGCGCATACCGCATAACCATATCCAGCTTTTCCCAACCGCCCATTTCTTTCAAGGCAAGTAACGGTACACCTCGTTGAACAAGCCAGCTTGCCTAAGTGTGCCGTATATCATGCCATCTGAAATCCGTAATTCCGGATTCTCTCAAGGCTCATTTCCATATCCTGCCGTCTAATCCGGAAACAGGCTGATTATTACCGTTGGTAAAAACGTAAGTCTTATTAATCCCAATACGCTCAGCTAAAACCGTTACTGCCAAATCATTCAGCGGAACGCCTATTGATTTGCCTGACTTGGTTTCATCAGGATAACACCCCGAACAGGTCTGCGCCCCCTCCAAACACAAAGGCATCAAACCGCAGCACCGTCATCCCGCCGAAGACCGTAAAACGGCGGCAGCCTTCACACCCGCCGGCGCGCCATTTCCAAACCCCGGCAGA
>NZ_PXYY01000028.1 GCF_003013245.1 Neisseria iguanae | reverse complement strand
GTCTGCCTGTTTCCGCTGCCCCGGAGCCGTACGCAAACCGATTTATACGACCAATGCGGCAGAGGCGGTACACCGCCAGTTTCGGAAGCTGGCCAAAACCCAAGGCGCATTCCCCAATGAAACCGGCCTGCTGAAGCTTTTATATGGCGGTATCGGTAAGGCTTCGGGGAAAAATGGACGATGCCGATTGCAAACCGGGGGCAGACGCTCGCGCAGTTGGCGGTTTGTTTTGACGGCTGGGCGGCATTATCCGGTTGTAGAATTCAAACTGACACAGGATTTTGAACGGCCTTGGTACACCAAAAGAACAACTGAAAATTTTGCGAATTTGGTGTGATATTTGGGGCTAATCAACGTCAGTCTCAATTATTTTCCCGGATATCCAAAGGCCGTCTGAAAACCGAACCGATCCTTCCAAGGATACAATTGGGTTTTCAGACGGCCTTTTAGCAGACATGCTATTTGTCTGAAAGAAGCCCTCAGGCCGAAAAGTTAATTCCAGCCATGTTTTCTAAAAATTGCTTTGCCTTCTTTTGTTTTCATAAATGCGATGAACTCTTTAGCCAATTCCGGATTTTTTGTAATGTGTGTCAATGCGATAGGTGTTCCTCTGATTACATTAATTGCTTGCGGAATCTCTACTTTGTCCGCATGATTCCCCAGAACTTTTTGCCATGAAGAAAAATTAATCCATGCGTCATAAGAACTGTCGGCTTTCCAAGCAGCAACGCCTTCTGCATTACTTGACAAAGGTTCTGAATTATTTTTCTGGATGCTTTCAATTAATCCGACCTTTCCTGCAATGTCTTCCCACAGGCCAAGCTGTCCTGCGCCATTAACATCAAGAATTTTAATTCCCGGTTTGGCCAAGTCCTGCAGTGTCCTGATATTTTTCGGATTTCCTTTTCGAACCAAAATACTCATCTTTCGCGGATACAGTTCATAACGCTCTTTTCTGTTGATGAAGCCCTTATGTTGCAGTTCAATATTCGTGAGCATGTATTCGGCCCCGCCATAAACAAGATCTGCATTTTCTAACGCTTTATTGATCCACTTTTGTTGCGGACCGAAAATTACATTAATCTTCACCCCTTTTCTCGCAGAAAAAATCTCAGCGGCTTCTGATATCGGTGCCGACGGGCCGCCCGGCCCATAGATATTCAAGGTGCCGTTAGCCATAGCACTCATTGCGGCAAAGAGAGATAAACATGTAAAGATGAATTTCATTTTATAATTTCCTTTCTGATTGTTTTAAATATAAACCATATGTCAATTTAAAATACGATTTGTTTATTTTTGTATAATACATTAATATGGTCTTTGTAAAAACCCTTTCCAAAGCAAAAAGCTTACTTATTATAACAGTCTATTTATTGGACATTAAGGTTGGTATTTACCAAAAAATCTTTTTAAAATAAAATCTTATAGGCTGTACTAGATAACTCGGGAAGTTCAAATTAAGTCAGAATTATCCCCATCGCAAAAGTCGTCTAAGCCGGTACAAACAAAACAAACTCATTGGGCTGCTTGTTGCAGGAGTTACCGCCCGAACAGCATCCGGGTTAGCTGGCGTAAACAAAAATACCGCAGCCTGTTACTTTCATTGTTTACGGTTACTTATTTATCAAAACAGCCTGCATTTGGAAATATTTGATGTGTAAGTAGCAGTTAATGAACGGTATTGGCAGACAAGGTAAAGGCAAACGCAGTCGTGGTGCTGCCGGCAAAATCGTTTTGTTCGGGCTTTTGAAGCAAAACGGTAACGTTTTTACTGTTGCTATACCCATACACAAACAGCTGCCTTGCGGCCAATTCTCCGTGAACAGGTTAGACCTGACAGCATTGTTTATACGGACTGTTATCGCTGTTATGATGTGTTAGATGTGAGTGAATCCACTCATCACCGTATTAGTCACAGTACGCATTTTGTAGGACGGCAAAACCACATTAACGGGATGGAAAATTTTTGGACCGGGCAAAGCGCATGCTACGGAAATACAATGGAATTGACTGGAAATTTTTTCCATTATTCCGGAAAGAATGCGGGTTTCGTTTTAACTTTGGGATACCAAAAGAACAACTGAAAATTTTGCGAATTTGGTGTGGTATTTAAGGTTAATCTACGTCAGCCCCAAATGTAATTTATTCTAGTTATCTAAGACGGTCTCAAATCTTATTATCCCGGTTTATACCCGAATAACGGCGGCTTTTGTCGGATTCGGCATCATTACCTCCTTGTTTCATTCAAATGTAAATAAAACAGGAAGATTGCGTTTCAGGCTGTTATACGCGTTTCTTAGTTTTTATGGGTATCCCCTTCTTGCTGCCGGCCCTGTCATCACTGCGCCCGTCAAGATAACTTTATATGCATACATCCAACGCCTTATGACAGTCTGCGTCAGTTGTACTGAACAGGCTCTGTCTGCAAATGATTTCAATACTGTCCCTGCTTCCGATTTCGGCCTTCTTGTCAGATAGTTTCTAATTGTTTTCTGCCGGTGAAACTGACCAAGCTGAAAGGGAATATCAGGATACGGTTTTTCCAGCCTGCTAAAGCCGTCGGTATTAATACTTTGAATACTAAACCTTTGTTTTGATTTTTTTTCAAACCTACTTTGTACGACTCTACTGTTTCATGGCCGGTAAATTGGATATGGCCAACCGTTCCATTGAGTTGGTTGAGAAATGCCATGACGCCGAAACTGCTACTGAGATAAGTTGTATCCATCACGACATCGGCAACGGTTTGCGGGTTGCTTGACGGCAATCGGTGCCAGTCTGATTTTACGGCGGTTCTTCAATTGCACCGATAACCTCGAACCGGCTCCTGATGAGTTTCTTTGCCGTGAATTTATTGGTGCGCAAACTGCTCGGGAGAGGAGGCTTTGGGGTAGGAATGGGCTTGTTACAACGAGAACATTTATATCTTTGCTGTTTTTACGACCGTACTGATTATGCCGCTTTGATGGTAAAAAGGACATTTTTTATAAATATTGGCAAAAATCGCTAAAAGCCTTATATGATAAGCATTTTAGCGATTTTTACCAACCTAAAATGTCCAATAGTCCGAAAAAAGCATTACGCGCCGAAGACTTTGAAACGTTCTGGCAATGGTGCGAATTCTTTTTCACGGGCCGGCGCTTCGATGCCGCCGATAACCATTTGTGCGCGCAAAGTCCAGCTTTCCGGCAAGTCGTATTCCTTGGCAATTGCTTCATCCGGTAACGGGTTGTAGTGTTGCAGGTTGGCGCCGATACCGGCTGAGGCTAAGGTTGTCCAAATGGCGTATTGGTGCATGGCGTTGGTGTGTTCTGCCCAAATCGGGAAGTTTTCGGCATAAGACGGGAATTGCTCCTGCAACCCTTTCACTACCTTTTGGTCTTCAAAGAACAAAATTGTCGCAGCGCCAGCTTTGAAGCTGTTCAATTTTTGTTCGGTCGGCGCAAATTTTTCCGCCGGTATGATTTGGCGCAAGGCTTCTTCGACGAAGCCCCATACTTTTTCGTGTTCCGCGCCGAATACCACTACAATGCGCGTCGATTGCGAGTTGAATGAGGAAGGCGTATGCAACACAGCATGCTCAATGATTTGGTTCACTTCGTCATTACTGATCGGCAGCTTTTTATTCAATGCATAAATCGAACGACGGGTTTCTGCTGCTTGCTGTAAATCGTGATAAGCCATTTTAATTCCTTTAGGTCAATGAGTTTTTTTAAATTGGTTATCTAACGCCAACGCGCCGCCGCCTGCTGCGGCGATGTAGATGAAGATAAAGCTGAATAAAGCGGCTGCTTCACCGCCGTTCAATAAAGGCAGTAAGGCGTTGGGTTCGGTGTGTGTTATAAAATAAGCCACCGCCGTCTGCCCTGACAAGACAAACGCAACCGGACGGGTAAACAAACCCAGCAACAGTAAAATTCCGCCGAAAAATTCCAAAATACCGGCTATGCCGTAAAGGGAAAAAATCTGCAAACCGTCAAACATTTCAATATGCGGCAGGGCAAACAGTTTGGCTGAGCCGTGCAACATAAACATATACGCAGCGGCGATGCGCAAAATCGACAAGAGCATGGGTTGGAAGCGTGTTAAGAAATTCATTTTTGTTTTCTCCTTATTTAATAATTAATGATGCAGTATAGATGATTCTTTTTGATTAATATATACTCCTTTCATTAATACACTATTTCCGGATAAGAAAACATGGATACCTTATTCAGCCTGAAAGTCTTCCGCCATGTGGTGCAAAACGGCAGCTTTACCCGCACCGCCGAGCAACTCCATATTTCCACGGCGATGGCCAGCAAACATGTCAGCCATTTAGAAAACACCATTAAAGCCAAGCTTTTACACCGCAACAGCCGCTACCTGCACTTGACTGAAGCAGGCGAAGAATACTACCGCCAATGCAGCTACGCGCTTGATACGCTCGACACCGCCGCGCAAAAAGCTGCCGGCGGGGCAGACAAACCGCAAGGCATGCTGCGCGTGACCATGCCGCTTTGGTTTGCCAATAATCTTTTAAGCAGCTGGCTGGTGGAATACCGCGAGCATTATTCCGAAGTCACGCTGGATCTGGTACTCAGCAACCGCCACGTCGATTTGATTGCTGAAGGGTTCGATTTGGCTTTGCGCGTTTCCAAAACGCCCAGCCCTTCACTGATTGTAAAACCTTTGGCGGTGATTCAGTTTGTGTTGGTGGCATCACCCGAGTATATCCGTCAGCACGGCAAACCGGCCACACCCGAAGAAGCTATGCAGCACAAAGCGATTCTGCCTTCCTACACCAACAACCAACACAATGTTGAAATCACCCACGTCGCCACCGGCGAGAAATCCATGCTTAGCTTAAAACCGGTCATGCTTACCGACCATACGCTGATGGTGCGTGAGTTGGTGAAAGCAGGCGGCGGCATCGGCTATCAACCGTTATGGGCGGTGCGAAAAGACTTGGAGGACGGCTCATTGGTACGGCTTCTGCCCGATTACACCTTGATTTACGACCAACTCAACGCTGCTTATGTCGACCGTGCGTTTTTGAGTGCTAAAGTCCGCAGTTTTATTGATTTCATTAACGAAAAAATTCATCAGTCCAATTATTAGGCTGGGATCTTTGCAAAAATCCGACCAATCTCAGACTGCCGTTATCGGGCGTTATTTTGTTGGCTTTGCAAAGCTTTCAGGCCGTCTGAATACAAACATTTGTTTTCAGACGGCCTTAGTTCACTGCTTCGGCTTAACGCCACATTTTTGCGAGTGTTTCTTCTATTTTGGCTTTTACTTCCACTCCAAAGCGACGGCTCAGCAGTTTGCTCAAATTGTCTTCCGGTGTGTAATCTACCAATTCCGGTGCTTTCACCACATCGCGCGCCACGCTGTAGATGCTGCCGAAATCGTCAATCAACCCCACATTTTTCGCTTCGATGCCGGTATAGATGCGACCGCTGAAAATATCGGGATTTTCTTTTTCTTTCAAACGATTGCCGCGGCCTTGACGTACGGCTTTAATGAATTCGCCGTGGATTTGTTCCAGCATCTGCTGCCAGATTTTCGTTTGCTCGGGTGTTTCAGGGGTAAACGGGTCACCCATGCCTTTGTTGCTGCCCGAAGTTTTCAGACGGCGTTTGATGCCCAGTTTGTCCATCATTTCCGATGCGTCAAAACCGTCGCTAATCACACCAATACTGCCGACCACGCTGGAAGGGTCGGCGTAAATTTTATCGGCGGCGGTGGCAATGTAATAGCAGCCCGATGCGCAGGTCTCTTCCGCCACTACATACACCGGTACGTTTTTATGTAACTCTTTCAGACGGCGTATTTCGTTGAACGCGATATTTGACACCACCGGTGCCCCCCCGGGGCTGTTGGCGCGAATTACAATCGCTTTGGCATTACCGTTTTTGTAGGCGGCCTCCATACTTTCGCGCAGCATTTGCGCTTGGTCGTCGTGGCCACCGCCGATGGTGCCGTGCAAGTTAATTACGGCGGTGTGCGCCTTATTGGTGCTTATCGCCATCGGATTGTTTTTCCTACCGGTCTGGGCCATGCTGAAGATAAAAGACAAAAATACCAGCAAGCCGATAGCACGCCAGAAGTTTTTCCAAAACCGCGCACGACGGCGGTCTTTATAGACTTCGAGCAACACTTCGCGCAAGGTGTGGCGTTCCCAGCTTTCAGACGGCATCTGATTCGGATTTTCGTTGGTTTGGCCGCTTTCGCGGCGGATTCGGTATTGCATGATGATCCTCTTTATTAAACGCAAGATTAGATTGTATAACAAAAGGCCGTCTGAACACACGTCATTTTCAGACGGCCTGATTATTCAGACAGCCTTAACGTGTGCCGTTGCGCGCCATTTCCAAAGCCGTGGCCGCCGCTACCATCAGGCTTCCTGAATCAGCTTTACCGCTGCCGGCCAAATCCAAGGCCGTGCCGTGATCGACCGATGTACGGATAAACGGCAACCCTAAAGTCACGTTCACACCTTGCCCGAAGCCGGCATATTTCAAGGTCGGCAGGCCTTGGTCGTGATACATCGCCAACACGGCATCGGCATCTTTGAGCATAAACGGCTGGAACACGGTATCGGCAGGATACGGCCCGCGCACCTCCACACCCTGTGCCTGCAACTGTTTCAGTGCGGGAATAATCACCTCGATTTCTTCCCGACCCAAATGGCCGCCTTCACCTGCGTGCGGATTGAGTCCGGTCACCAAAATGCGCGGCTTGTCGATACCGAATTTGTCGCGTAAACCGGCATGCAGAATCTGCGCCACGGATTCAACCAAAGGCCGGGTAATTGAGGCGGCAACGTCTTTCAGCGGCAAATGCGTTGTCACCAAAGCCACGCGCAAACCACCGCCCGCGAGCATCATCACTACTTGTTTCGTGCCGCTTTTTTCGGCCAGATATTCGGTGTGTCCGCTGAAAAAACGGCCGCCGCCGTTGTTAATCACGCCTTTATGCAGCGGTGCAGTGACCATACCGGCAAACAAGCCGTCTGAAATACCTTGATAGGCAGTATCCAGCAATTGCAACACATATGCCGCATTATTCGGATTCAGACGGCCTGCTTCACAAATATCGTTGAGCGGCACATGCCACACTTCCAACACGCCGTTTTGTTTTCCAGACGGCTTTTGCGCATCAAAAGCTACCAATTGCACCGGTTTACCCAGCCTCTCTGCGCGCTGTTGCAACAGATTTTTGTCGCCCAATACCACCGGACGGCACGGCAAACCGGCAAACGCCAAATCCAAGCAGATATCGGGACCGATACCGGCAGGTTCACCGCTGGTGACGGCTAAAATCGGTTGGCTCATAGCAGGTTCCTTAATATTCGAATAAGCATCAGTTTCTCTCGACAGTAATATTTTTTCAAGTCTTGAGCCTTATTTTTGACACAAGAATACGATGGCTGCTCCATTTTTTGTTCCGCTGCATTTCATTGCCCCCGACAGCTGGCAGTCAATCACGTTTTCTACCTTGCCTACTGCAAAAATATTAATGATAATTATTCTTTTTTGTGATAATCTGTCTCCTTTCCATTAAAACAACGTCATGACACACATCATGTTAGAAATCAGCTCATTTAATCTTTGGACGGCTTTCGGCATCACCTTGGCCGCAGGTTTATTTACCGTATTGGGCAGCGGCTTGGTTATATTTTCCAAAACACCCAATCCGCGGGCCTTATCCTTCGGCTTGGCCTTTGCCGGTGGCGCGATGGTTTATGTTTCGCTCACCGAAATTTTCGACAAATCCAGAGAAGCCTTTGCACAAGCGCATGGCGAATCACACGGTTTTGCCGCCGCCACGATGGCCTTTTTAATCGGTATGGGCGCCATCGCCCTGATTGACCGCCTTGTCCCCAATCCGCATGAAACATTAGACGCACAAGACCCTGCATTTCAAGAAAGCCGCCGCCAACACGTTGCCCGCATCGGCATAATGGCCGCTTTTGCCATCACTGCACACAATTTCCCGGAAGGTCTGGCCACCTTTTTTGCTACGCTCGAAAGCCCCTCGCTCGGCATGCCGCTGGCCTTTGCCATCGCTATCCACAACATTCCCGAAGGTATTTCCATTGCCGCCCCTATTTACTTCGCCACGCGCAACCGAAAACTCACCGTCTCAGCCTGTCTCGCTTCGGGCTTGGCCGAACCTTTGGGCGCCATTCTCGGCTATACTCTTCTCAAGCCTTTTCTCTCGCCGGCGATTTTCGGTGGTGTATTCGGCATCATCGCCGGTGTGATGGTGTTTCTCGCCTTAGACGAATTACTGCCCGCCGCCAAGCGCTATTCAGACGGCCACGAAACCGTTTACGGCCTTACTTCCGGCATGGCGGTGATTGCTTTAAGCTTGGTTTTGTTTCATTTTTGAATGATTTTTAAAGTATTAAAAAACAGGCCGTCTAAAAACAATTCGGTTTTCAGACGGCCTGCTTATTATCATCAATCAGGCCTGATAGATTATTGAATAGCCGACATCTTAAAATTTTATTACAATTGTCAAAGTTTTGTAACACTTTTCATGTTCTCCGACATAATTCAGGCCGCAAACTTCCGATCAGCTTGATTTGTTTTCCCATTAGATTAAGGATTGGCTTATGCCGTCATTTCTCAGATCCAAACCGGGCAAACCGGTTCCTGGAGCGGAACTGCTCAACCGTTACAAACGCTTACGCCGGCATGCGCTTTTCGGTATTTTTCGGCTATGCTGCTTATTATATTCTGCGCAATAACTTCTTGCCCTCTTCACCTGAGTTAATCAACTAATTCGGTTTCATCAAAAAAGACATCGGTTTTATTTCCGGCACCATGTTGGTGGTGTACGGCTTCAGTAAAGGTGAGATGTCTGCACTGGCAGACAAACCCAATCCGAAACACTTTATGATTTTCGGTTTGGTGATGTCAGGCGTGGTCAACCTGATGATGGGGTTTTCCGCTTCGTTTTGGATTTTCCTGTTTCTGTGTATTCTCAACGGCATTTTCCAGGGCATGGGCGCAGGTCCTGCTTATGTGGTGTTGACCAGCTGGTTTCCGCGTAAATCGCGCGGCGTGACAACGGCCTTTTTTAATATTTCCCACAATGTCGGCGGCGCCATCGCTTGGCTTGGTACCGAACATTGGCAGGCTGCCTACTTTATCGTGCCGACTGCGATTGCTGCAGTGGCACTGACTTTCTACATTTTCGGCAAAGGCTGCGCCTACAACGAAGGTTTGCCGCCGATGAACCAAATTCTGAACAATGCCGATGAAGAATTGGTAGTCACCAAAACCGAAGATGTCAATTTAACCACTTGGCAGATTTTCAAACAATACATCTTAAAAGACATCAATGTTTGGTTCGTCTCATTTATCGATGTGTTCACCTACATGATCCGCTTCGGCATATTGGCTTGGTTACTGCTGTATCTCTTGGAAACTAAAGGCTTCAGCAAAGGCCAAATGGCCACCGCGTTTGCCATTTTCGAATGGACGGTGCTTCCGCCAACCTTGCCGGCCGGTTATGTGACCGATAAATACTTCAAAGGCAAACGTATGTCTTTGGCCATCGTCACGCTGCCATCTTCGCCTACCGGGGTGGGTAGGATTTGGCCACCGTTACTGTCGGTGCAGGCATTATCGGTTGTTTGATTTATGTGCCGATGTTCTTGTCGTCATTGCAAGCTATCGAACTGGTGCCGTCATTCGCTGCCGGTTCCGCCACCGGTTTGCGCGGCCTGTTGAGCTATGTATTGGGCAGTTTCTCCGGCACTACCCTGTTTGGTATTCTGGCTGAACGCTACGGCTGGGACGCAGGTTTTTACCTGTTGCTGTTCACCGTAGTGGCTTGTATTTTCTGCTGCTACATGACCCATCGCGGCGTGATGAAGCTGGAACAGAAAAAACTGCACATTTCGCAATAAAAACAGCATTAAGCCAGAAGGCCGTCTGAAAACAAATTATTTTCAGATGGCCTTTTTCTTTACCTGTTTTATCTGCCGAATAAATTCGCAACCGTCTCAACCTGTTCCTCACTGACCTGCGTTTCACCCAAGCGTGAGGCTACCGCCCATTCTCCGCTCAAGCCATATTTGGCGGAAATTTCTGCCCATTTTTCCAGCTTGGCTTCGTCAGTGGCGTTTTTCGGCAACGGTTCGGTTCTGATGATGGTTTTCGATAGGGTGTGCATAACAACTGGCTCTTTTTGGCAATATTATGATTATAAAAGAAACAAGGCCGTCTGAAAGATGAAACTTTCAGACGGCCCGAGATCTTGCAAAATCCCTATCTTTGGCACATTTCTTCGTTATGCGTTGCTCGGAAGCTTGTTTATCTTTATGATATGTCGCGCTTTCTGTGCCGCCCTAACTTCAAACTGCACTCAAATCCGGGGTTTTGCAAAAGTCTCTACCTTTATTGCCATTCCAAGATTGTCATCAAGTTATTCAACTCGATGATCAGTCTTTCAATTTCTCCAACTGGCTCTGCACTTTAGCCATTTTGTCTGTCAATTCGGCCAATTCGGCGCGGTCTTTTTCGACCAGATGCGTGGGTGCTTTGTCGGTGTAACCGGGTTTGCTCAGTTTGACATTGAGTTTGTCCAAGGCTTTTTGCAGTTTTTCGGCTTCTTTGGTCAGGCGCGCGGTTTCGGCGGCTTTGTCGATTTCCACTTTTAACATTAGGCGCGCATTTTGGCACACGGTGACCGGTGCGTCATCGCCTTCCGGCAGTTTTTCGACTTTGTTGGCCTCGGTTAAGCGGGTCATAGACGGCAGATATTTCAGCAGCGCATCATCGACATCGCCTTCAACAAACAGCGGTGCTTTCACGTTCGGTGCAATGCCCATTTCGCCGCGCAGGTTACGCACGGCACCAATCAAGTCTTGCAGCGCGGTCATTTTGTCAAAAGCCGTCTGAACGATTTTGCTTTCATCGGCTACCGGCCATGCGGCAACCATGATACTGTCGGTTTGCTTGGCGTTGGCCAGTGACGCAACAGCCTGCCACAGCTCTTCGGTGATGAAGGGCATAATCGGGTGCAGCAGGCGTAGAATCACTTCCAACACACGCACGAGGGTGCGGCGGGTGGTGCGCTGTGTGGTCGGGCAGCCGGTTTGGATTTGCACTTTGGCGAGCTCGATGTACCAGTCGCAGAAATCATTCCACACAAATTCATACAGCGTTTGCGCGGCCAGGTCGAAGCGGTAGGTGTCGAAGGCTTCGGTCACGGCAGCTTCGGTTTGCTGCAGGCGGCCGATAATCCATTGGTCAACGAAGGTGTAGGCCAGTGGATCGGTTTCGTTTTGGCCGCAGTCTTTGGCTCCCACGTTCATCAACACAAAATTGGTTGCGTTCCACAATTTATTGCAGAAGTTGCGGTAGCCTTCGGCGCGTTTGAAGTCAAAATTGACGCTGCGGCCGAGGCTGGCGTAGCTGGCCATGGTGAAGCGCAAGGCATCGGCACCGAACACGGAAATGCCTTCAGGGAACAGTTTCTTCGTTGATTCAATCACTTGAGGCGATTTTTCAGGACGGCGCAGGCCGGTGGTGCGTTTTACCAAAAGCTGTTCCAAATCGATGCCGCCAATCAAGTCCACAGGGTCAATCACATTGCCTTCGGATTTGGACATTTTTTTGCCTTCGTGGTCACGCACGATGCCGTGGATATACACGTCTTTAAACGGCACTTTGCCGGTGAAGTGGGTTGTCATCATAATCATGCGCGCTACCCAGAAGAAGATGATTTCGTAGCCGGTAACCAACACATTACTGGGCAAAAAAGCTTTCAGTTCGTCGGTTTCAGACGGCCAGCCCAAGGTGGAGAACGGTACCAACGCAGATGAGAACCATGTATCAAGCACGTCTTCATCACGGGTCAAGCCACTCTTACCGGCCAATTTTTCGGCTTCTTCTTGGTTGCGGGCGACGAATACGTTGCCCTCATTGTCATACCAAGCCGGAATTTGATGACCCCACCATAATTGGCGTGAGATACACCAGTCTTGAAGATTGTTCATCCATTGGTTGTAGGTGTTGACCCAGTTTTCAGGGATGAATTTCACCGCGCCGCTGTCAACGGCGTGTTTGGCTTTTTGCGCCAAGCTCATGCCTTTGAATTCGCTCTCAGGCTCGCCACCTTTTGGCGCGGCACTCATTGCCACAAACCATTGACTGGTCAGCATAGGCTCGATCACCGAGCCGGTGCGGTCGCCTTTGGGGGTCATCAGCGTGTGCGGTTTCACTTCGGCCAGCAAACCTTGTGCTTCCAAATCAGCCAGCATTTGTTTGCGGGCGGCAAAGCGGTCGAGTCCGGCATAGGTTTCCGGCAGGGCAAAGCATGCTTGTGCTTCGCCTTTGAAGTTGAACACTTCGGCTTGGTTCAAGACTTTGGCTTCCAAATCAAATACGTTCACCAACACGGTGTTGTGGCGTTTGCCGACTTCGTAGTCGTTGAAATCGTGTGCCGGGGTGATTTTTACGCAGCCGGTGCCGAAATCTTTTTCCACGTATTCATCGGTAATCACCGGAATTTTACGGCCGGTCAGCGGCAGCAGCAATTCTTTGCCGATTAAGTGGGTGTAGCGTTCGTCTTCGGGATTCACGGCCACGGCCACGTCGCCTAACAAGGTTTCAGGGCGGGTGGTGGCGACAATCACGCTTTCAGTTGGCGTGTCGGCCAGCGGATAGCGGATGTGCCACATCGAGCCTTGCTCTTCCACGCTTTCCACTTCCAAATCAGAAACGGCAGTACCTAACACAGGATCCCAGTTTACCAAGCGTTTGCCTCGGTAAATCAGGCCTTGTTCAAACAAACGAACAAACACTTCGGTCACGGTTTCGGCGCGCACGTTGTCCATGGTGAAGTATTCGCGCGACCAGTCGGCCGAGCAGCCGACACGGCGCATTTGTTCGGTAATCGTGCCGCCGGAAATGTTTTTCCATTCCCACACTTTTTCCAAGAAGGTTTCTCGACCCAAATCATGGCGCGAGATGTTTTCTGCCGCCAGCTGACGCTCTACCACAATCTGCGTGGCGATACCTGCATGGTCGGTCCCAGGAATCCATACGGCATTGTAGCCTTTCATGCGGTAGTAGCGCGTGAGGCTGTCCATGATGGTTTGGTTGAAGGCATGACCCATGTGCAGGGTACCGGTGACATTGGGCGGCGGCAACTGGATAGAAAAAGAGGGTTTGGAAGTGTCCATATGCGGCTGAAAATAGCCTGCGGACTGCCAGTTTTGATAATGTTTGTCTTCGATTTCGGCGGGGTTGTATTTGTCTAGCATGATGAATTATGTATGGTGAAAATATGACAAAACATCCGCCCCAACCGTCAAACGTGCTCGTTTGACGGTGTGGCAGATGTCGACAACGATAATGAATGGTCGGATTATAACGCAAAAAGGCCGTCTGAAACGAGAATCTGCTTCAGACAGCCTTGATTTTACATCTGCTTGGCGACAGGAATAAACAAAACGGATTTATTTATTTTTGTCAGCCTTGGCTTCTTTTTTCAAAGAAGCATACAGCTGCGGATCGCGGTTTTTCAACAAAGAAGCAACGGCCAAATCGTCGCGGTTGACTTTTGACAAGTCCACACGTTCGATATGAACCAAACGCAACAGCTCACGTACCGGCTTCGGCATATTTCGGCCGGACTCGTAACGTGAACCACCGGACTGTGTCACACCGATGCGGCTCCAAAAGTCTATTTGATTTAAACCGAGTTTTTTGCGGATGTCGCGGATATTGTCAATTTTCTCAAATGACTTCATGAGATTTCCTTCTTATCGTATATTTTTTAAGTCTAGCAGTATTTCAAAAAGTTTTGCCGAATCAGGCCAGCTGAATGGCGACGCTAAATTAAATCATCAGCACTATATCAATACCCCATTGTACAGACATATTAGACAGATTATTCGAAAGAAGTTTTATTATGTTTGTCATAATCCGAATAAATATTTCTTAGAGATAAATGTTCAAAAAATAATTTATATAAACATCAATATCTTACTGTTAACAATATACTAAAATTTCACTAAATTTTACAAAAATAAACGGTTTCGCTTACGGCTTGCCGCCGGCCGGGCTGATGGTCAGGATTTCATAGCCGGTTTCGGTAACCAAAACTTCATGCTCCCATTGGGCAGACAAAGAGCGGTCTTTCGTCACCACCGTCCAACCGTCGGGCAGTATACGCAAATGGCGTTTACCTTGATTGATCATCGGTTCAACGGTAAAAATCATGCCTGGTTCTAGCACCAAACCTTGCCCTTTCCGGCCGTAATGCAAGACTTGCGGCGCTTCGTGGAAACTTCGGCCGATGCCGTGGCCGCAGAATTCCTGTACCACTGAATAGCCGGCATTCTCGGCAACCTGTTGGCAGGCATAGCCGACATCACCTAAAGTTGCGCCCGGTTTTACCGCTTCAATACCGGCCATCATCGATTCATGGGTCACGTCAATCAAGCGTTGGGCAAACGGTTTCACTTCACCGACGGTAAACATGCGGCTCGAATCGCCGTGGAAGCCGTCTTTTTTAATGGTTAAATCGATATTGAGAATATCGCCTTCTTTCAAAGGTTTGTCATCGGGGATGCCGTGGCAAATCACATGATTGACGGAAGTACAGCATGATTTCGGATAGGGTGGACTACCGTAATTCAAAGGCGCCGGATAGCCGCCTTGCACGTTGACATGGTAGTCGTACACCAGCTTGTCGATTTCATTGGTGGTGATACCCGGTTTGACAAACGGGGTGATGTAATCGAGGGCTTCAGCGACCAAGCGGCCGAGTTCGCGCATTTTCTCGATTTCTTCGGGGGTTTTGATTACAACCTCATCCATCATTTTGATACATTCCTTTATGTTTTCAGACGGCCTGTGGCGGATGGAAAATTTGAAATAAATCGGGTTTGCCGCCAAAGAATGGCAGATTCAAGGCAAAAGCGCAGCAGATTTGAACTATTTTGCGCTCATTTGTACGGTAGAAACCGGTGTTTCATGGGATAAAACAGATTATGTTCAAATTATCTGTCCGAACCGCCATGGGTGAGGCCATTGAAAGATTTAAAACGGTTAATTACTGCCCGCGCTTCAGAACAAATTATCGATAACTTCTTTTTGCTGCGGTTTAGGTTGCTGTACGGGAGCCGGACGCGGTTCGGCTTTAGGTTCGGGCTGCTGCTCGCTGCGCGGTTGGGCAGGTACGGGCTGCCCGACCGGACGGGAGGGAAAAGCGACGGCCGGACTTTGCAGTGACGGGGCCGGCTGGGCCGGCTGGTTCTCTGCCGGGCGGGCACGGTTGCTTCCGCTGTCGGTACGCTGTCGGGCGCGGCGCGGCTGCTCTTGTGTCTCACGTGATTCGACACGGCTGTCCGAAAACGGATTGCGTGCCGCCTGTTCGTCACTGTCGTCAGCAGCGGTTTGTCCGGCCGGTTGGCGGCGCGATGTGTTGGGGGCATCAGGATTCAGGATAACGGCTTCTTGGCTGTTGTTGCGGTTGGGCTTCCAAACTTCAACATGGTTGGTTTCGCGTTGTTGCTTTTGCGTTTGCTCTTCCTGACGGCGTTCTCTGTCACGTGGTTTGAATGTGCCGACCACGCCGATAATCAGCGCAACAATGGCCAACACACACACGGACAAGGTGGCGGTGATTAAGTGTTTGGGTCTGAGTTGGAATTTCTGTTTTGCCATGAATAGAAACTGTCCGTTAGGGTGGTGAATCCAATGATTCGGTCAGGCCGTCTGAACGTTTCAAACGGCCTGTTTATTATTGTGGAACGTAGTTTTGATAAAGGGTGACGACTTTTTGCACGCCGAGTGTGGTGCTGACTTTTTGGGTAATCAAAGCTTGCTCTTCAGGTGTCAAAATGCCCATGACGTATGTCACGTTGTCGTAAGTCACGATTTTGGTACGTGCTTGAGTGGCCGGATTCACGCCCAACAAAACCGCACGAACTTTGGATGTGCCCCAAGTATCTGCGCTCACTTTGCCAAAATCGCGCGACGGCGTGGCGACAGTGATGTAGTTGTAAATGCCTTCGGCAGCCTGCTCGGAACGGGCGATTTGTTCAACAAAACGCTTTTCGCCTTCGGTCGCCACCTGACCTAACAGCAACAACCGGCGGTTGTAGCTGACGATATTGATTTTAGGCGTATAATCAGCAACTTGGTTGTTTTGGTGCAGATAAGACAAAGCAGTCTGTTCTACGCGCAAGGCCATCACATTGTCATCGGCTTGTGCGCCGGCGGTGCGTCGGTCAACGGCGGATTTGGTGCCGATAGCCGCGCCGCCGATCAATGCGCTGACGCAGCCGCTCAAAGTTGTTGCCAGTAGAGCCGCTGCCAACAGGGTTTTCACATATTGTTTGTTATTCATATAATAACGTCCTTTCGGATGATGTCGAACCGGTTTCAGACGGCCTCAAATTTAAATTAAATAAAGCCGTCTGAACAAAAATCACATGCCTTCGAGCAGCATGGTGTCGATGCAGTCGCACATCGCATGAATCAGCAGAATATGGTTTTCCTGAATGCGTGCGGTGCGCGGATACGGCACATTCAGCAATACATCGTTGTCTTTCAATATGGCCGTTATTTTGCCGCCGTTGCGCCCGGTCATGGCAATCACTTTCATATCGCGTTCATGTGCTGCTTTAATGGCTTCGATGACGTTACCGGAATTGCCCGATGTGGAAATGCCGATTAATACGTCGCCGGCACGGCCGAGTGCACGCACCTGTTTGCTGAAAATATGTTCGAAACCGTAGTCGTTACCGATAGCAGTAAGTGCGGAGGTATCGGTGGTTAGCGCAATGGCGGCCAATTCCATGCGTTCTTTTTCAAAACGGCCGGTCATTTCAGCGGCAAAATGTTGTGCATCGGCAGCCGAACCACCGTTGCCGCACACCAAAATTTTGCCATCGTTCATCAGGCATTGCAGCAGCAATTGGGCGGCTTCTGCGGTTGGCTCAACCAACACTTCCGCCGCCTGCTGCTTGGCTTGAATACTTTCAGTAAAATGCGCCGCCACGCGCTCTTGTAATGTCGTCATTTAAAAATCAACCTGTGATATTTTTCACCCATTCGGGCGGTTGGCTTCCCTGAATCAGCACCGCATCCAAGCGGCAAGGTGCATGATCCAGGCCGTGCTGTTGCAGATAATACGCCACACTGCGTTGCAATTTCAATAATTTGGACGAAGAAATACTGTATGCCGCCCCACCGAATTGCTGATTTTTGCGGTATTTTACTTCAACAAACAGAATCATGTTACCGTTTTTGACAATCAGGTCGATTTCTCCATACGGACAATGCCAGTTACGCACAATCAGTTTACAGCCTTGCGACTGCAAAAACGCCAGCGCTGCCGCTTCCCCTGCCGCACCTTGTTTGTGGTTCATACGCATTTTATTCCCCTTTTATCAATCATTTTCAGACGGCCTGATTTACCAAGTTATACGGGTGTCTTCAGATAGGCTGTTCCGCTTCAAACCGTGCCGTTCCAGGCAGGCAACCCCTTCTTCGCCGAAAGTTTCTTTCAGCGGTTTCTGGGAACGGCTGCGCCAACCCAAGCCGCATTGCTCGGAGATTTTATATTTCGCCATTTCCAGCCGGTTATAGGCTGCTTCTGCCTGTTGAAACAATGCAGTCTGACCAGGTTTGTTCCCCAGTAATATTTTGGCAGGGGAGATTTGTTTGGCAGGGTCTTGACAAGCCCAAAAATCAGCCGCTGCCGGCTTTTGCAGTTTGCACCAACCGATGGGCGAATCGCATGCATCCTATCATGCTGCACGCTGGTAACAACAATGCCGCCATATTCCATACAAAATATTTCATCAGCCTGCTCCTGTTGCCTTAAAATGTAATTTTATTTTCAGACGGCCTGATGCCATGATACAAAAACATTATCAAAAAGCCTGTGACAGCCTGAGCGCCCAAACATTATACGTGGTTGCCACGCCCATCGGCAATTTGGCCGACATCACTCTGCGCGCCTTGGCAG
The DNA here is from genome assembly GCF_003013245.1 of Neisseria iguanae. Classification (GTDB taxonomy): domain Bacteria; phylum Pseudomonadota; class Gammaproteobacteria; order Burkholderiales; family Neisseriaceae; genus Neisseria; species Neisseria iguanae. The sequence continues at coordinate 6,835 of NZ_PXYY01000028.1, read as the reverse complement.
TATTGAAAACGGCTGGCATCATCTGCGCCGAAGATACCCGCGTTACGGCGCAGTTGCTGAATGCCTACGGCCTACAGGGCAAACTCGTCAGCGTGCGCGAACACAACGAACAACACATGGCCGACAAAATCATCCAATACCTTTCAGACGGCCTGACGGTCGCGCAAGTATCCGATGCGGGTACGCCTGCCGTGTGCGATCCCGGTGCGAAACTGGCCGAACGTGTGCGCGAAGCCGGATATAAAGTCGTGCCGGTGGTCGGTGCCAGCGCGGTGATGGGCGCACTCAGTGTCGCCGGTGTGAGTGAACCGAATTTCTATTTCAACGGCTTTCTGCCGCCCAAATCGGGCGAACGGCAAAAGTTACTCGCCCAATGGGCAGAAGCCGGTTACCCGATTGTGATGTTTGAAACCCCGCACCGCATCGAAGCTGCGCTGGCTGACATGGCCTCCCTCTTCCCCGACCGTCAATTGGTGTTGGCACGCGAAATCAGCAAAACTTTCGAAACCTTTTTAAGCGGCACAGTCATCGAGATTCAGGCAGCCGTGCAAGCTGATAGCAACCAAACCCGCGGCGAAATGGTGCTGATTCTGCACCCTGCCGCCAAAGAAAAACACAGCGAACTGCCCGAAGCGGCGCAACAGGTGATGAAAATTTTAGCGTCGGAATTACCGACCAAACAGGCGGCAGATTTGGCAGCGAAAATTAGCGGTGAAAGCAAAAAGGCTTTGTATGATTTAGCTTTGATGTGGAAGAATCAGAATTAACCGTTTAACAAAGGCCGTCTGAAAACACACGTTTTCAGACGGCCTTTTGTCACGCTTCGAATGATGGAGAATAGGTCAGCAGAGTTTGCGGCAACCATCCGATATTCAGACGGCCTTTATCCTTGCCTACAGGCCGGCATGGCCGCTGTGGGGCGGTTGCAGCAAGGTAACGCTGTCGGACACACCAGTAACAGCAGGCAGCACTTCGGGCGGCAGAAACAGGGCGTTGGCGGCATTGAGCATCAGCAGCGGTTTCCGCACTGGTTTGAGATACGGTTTGCACGAGCTTCGGCTGTGATAATCGCAACGGCCGGTAAAGCCGTGCAGCAAGACGGTGAACAAATCGTCGAAATCACCCAGTGTTTTGCAGTTTTTCAACGGAGCGTCCGTCTGAAAACGGTTGAATGCTTCGGCTTTTGGAGTCAGCGAATTAAGAAATAGCGCGTGTAGGGCAGAAGACGGGTTACGCCTTTATCGAAACACGCAGCGGCAGCGGCTAAATTCAAGGGGGAAGACACGGCGGCTGCAGCTTTAGGGAGGGCCTCACTGCATCGTCCGCCAAGGTATTTTACTGGGACATTGCCGCCCGGCGACGCGCTCGTGCCAACCGTGTACTTGCACGGATTTTATCAGTTCCACCGATAATGGCAGCTGCCTTCTAAGCCGTGAAGCAACACCGGCAAAGGCGCGTTGGGGTCGGCGGCATCGAAAAAAAAATCACAGGCAGTCTGCGTTTGGCCGGTATTGTCGGGCAATAGCTCATAGCGATAAACGGACAGATTACCCTGCAAGGTTTTGGCGAAAATGGTTCCGGCATTGCGGTCGCGCAGCCAAAACGGCGTATTTTTTAAGGGCGGAAACGGTTTCATTGTGCAAAACGTTTTCTGAAAAAGGAGTAATACAGCGCGAGTGTGGTCAATGCGCCGTTGGTCCAGCCGACCCATACATCGGTCGGATAATGCACGCCCAAATATATGCGCGAATAACCCATCAGCGCGGCAAAACCAATACCTGCCAGCAAAATGATGCTGCGATGGCGCGAACGCAGGCAAAGCAATACGGTAATGGTAGCGAGTGCGGCGGAAAAGGTGCTGTGGCCGCTGGGAAAAGAACTGTTGGTTTCTTCAATGATGCGCGGCCAAAATTCGGGGCGGGGTCGGGAAATAGAGACTTTCGCCGCCAACATAATCAGCGTCGGCAGCAGCGTGCCCAAGCCGATGAACAGACCATAATCACGCCGCCCGGTCAGCATCAGCCACACCACCAGCAAGATAATCACGGGCATGGCCAGCGAGATTTTGCCGACATAGTGCATCACGCCGGCAACCGGGCTAAACCATTCTCCGGTTTGCGTGTGAATCCACATCATTAAAGGTTCTTCAAAAGCGAAATTTTGTCCGGCGATGACATTGGCGGTGATGATACCTGCCACGGCCAATAATAAGGCACAGACAATCAGGATGGAGGTATAGCGCGGGGATTTAGGGTAGGCATTCATTTAACTGATTGAACTCTTTGTGATTCATGAGGTTAATAAAAACAAAGGCTATAAAAATATTAAATTTGATAGTCTGTCGCATTAGTTTTGGATAATTATTACTTTTTTCTGATTGGAAAAGCAAGTAAAAGCCGGGGCTTTTGTTTGAAAAACTTGTTATTTTTAGGGGCTGACGCAGATTAACCCCAAACACCACACCATTTCCGCAGCATTTCAAGCTGCCCGGACGGTGTGCCGAAGTCAAAGCCGGAACCTGCATTCTTTCAAGAACAGCAGGCAAGATTTACGGCCAACCCCATTGTATTTACGCAAGACGCACTTCGCCCGGTTCCAACAATTTCCAATGCCGCCGATAGGGTTTTGACAGTCTGCAAAAAACTGTGAACGGTTGATGCGCGAACCTGCCCGCATCAAGCACGCCACAGCCCCTGTCACTACCGGTATAAACAATGCTGTCAGGTGTTGTTTGCTGTTTGATAACCGGAAATAACGTATCCTTCCCGTTATTCCCCGCAACAGTGGTACCAACCTTTCCTTGCCGCTTTAAGGTGCCGGATACAGCCGCTTTTCCTGCAGCCGCGCGTCCGCGCTTTCCCTTACGCCGACCGCCGAAATAACCTTCGTCCGGCCCGGTGGGGCCTCTGAAAACCTCATCGGCTTCCTGCGCCAAATGACAGGCTGTCATCCGGCGGGTTTTGCGGTAGGACAACATAGCCCAACCGGGTTGGATACCCAAAATATCAGCGGCTGCACGGGCGGTGGCTTCCGGTACGAAAAACCGGAGGAGTTTTCTTTGGGTATTCTTTGTTAATTTACAATGGTTATCTTCATTTTTGCCGTCTGACATGACGGCTAATCTGCTTCAGCCCCTATTTTTTATCAAGAGACGGCATGCACAACGTTTCATCCACCCATACAACCATTGCCGTGCTTTTCAGACGTTATATAACAAGGCGTCAAGCGGTAATATAAAAAAACTCAAACACCGATTTACCAAACATACGGAGATTTTATATGATAGTCAGTCTTTTTTATTAAATGTCATTATGGTCATCGGCTTCGCATCGCTGGCAGCGTTGTGGGTAAGCGAACCGGATTTGTGACACAGTCTTTAAAAGTTAATCAAAAAGGCCGTCTGAAAGCAACGTTTCAGACGGCCTTTTTATTTATACCGTGTCTTTCAGTTCAGCCCCCAAATCCTGCAAACGCTGCACCACATCCGCCCAAGCCGTATCCAGCAGCGCACAGGCCGCGCCTTCCGCTTTGATGCCAAAATCAATATGGGAATGCACGCGCTGGCCTTCATCATCGGTGCGCGCCACCGTCGGCAGGCTGTACGAGCGCACACCGGGGTAGGTTTGCTCAATGTATTCCATCAGCGGCGTCAAACGCGATTCAGGCTGGCCGAACACATACACGCTGCGGGAACTGCTTTCCACCTGGTTGAAGCGCACGGCGTAATAAGTATCCAACACCCATTCCGCCATCGGGTGCGCCATCACTGGAAATCCGGGGAAGAAATAATGTTCGCGGATGGAAAAGGCGGCGATGTTGTTGAACGGATTGGGCACAATGTCCGCACCTTCGGGAAAATCCGCCATACGCAAGCGGTTGGCATGTTCCGCCGAACCCAACGATTCACCGCGGCCCAAAGTCACGCTGTCGATATTGGCCGCTGCCTGCGGGTGTCGCACCAAGGGTACGCCTAAAGCGGCCGCTGCTGCCTGACGCGTGTGGTCGTCGGGTGTCGCACCAATACCGCCGGTCACAAACGTCGGCAGGCCGTCTGAAAAACTGCGCTGCAACTGCGTCACCAGCAAAGCAAAATCATCGGGCAGATACTGTACCTGATTGAATTTCAGGCCGCGCGTTTCCAACAAAGATTTGAAAAATGCAAAATGCTTGTCCGTGCGCGAGCCGTGCAGGATTTCGTCGCCGATGATGATGAGATTGAATAAATGTTGTCGGTTTTTCATAATCTTTCTTTCCAGAGGCCGTCTGAAAAATTTTCAGGCGGCCCGGGTGCTTCAGTTAAAAGGAAAACCATGCGTGAATACCAGTTAAAGCAGCCGCTGAATGTGGGACAGTATGGAAACTGCATTTTATACCGCCTTCGGTTTGGTGCGGTTGCCGACGGGAAACGGCTGGGGGCATTTGGGGCGGCTTGGCCTTGTTTGTTGTGGCCGCATGGCCGATGTAGCACGATTTTGACAAACGTTGCTGCGAAATCGTGTTTTCAGACGGCCTGGTTTATCAAGTCAGTTGTCCGGACAGGGAACCCTCGGCATTGCGGATTTTTGCGGCGTGGCGGCATTCAGCGATAGTCAGCGCTGCAGAAGCGGCAATGTATATCGGGCTGCGCTTGTTCCTAAAAACCACCTTTCCCGGCCACTGCCGCCGCATGCGGTTGTACAGCAATTTACACATTTACCGCCCTCCCACACACAAACTGCCGACCAAGTTCGCCGACAAATTACGGAAATTGCAGGTTTGCACGATTTTGGCGATGCGGGTGAAGCTGCCTTACTGGAGCCATAAGCCAAATGTTGTTTTTTTTTTAATGAAGAGAAGGTGGTTTGTTTCAAAAAATTCCGCCTTTTCAGACGGCCCGAACTGGATTATCTACCGTATTTATAAGATAATAAACCCAATTTAACGGATATGAGCCTGATAAGCGCATTTATTTTTAGTCTGACAGGATTTTTTATGAGCCAAAATCATACCATTTTGCAGTCGCTGCCGACCGGCCAAAAAGTCGGCATTGCCTTTTCCGGCGGCTTGGATACTTCAGCCGCATTGTTGTGGATGAAACTCAAAGGTGCGCTGCCTTACGCTTACACCGCCAATTTGGGCCAGCCTGACGAAGACGACTATAACGCCATTCCGAAAAAAGCGATGGAATACGGCGCAGAAGCCGCCCGCTTAATCGACTGCCGCGCGCAATTGGCGCACGAAGGCATTGCTGCGGTTCAGTGTGGCGCGTTCCACGTTTCGACCGGCGGCATTACCTATTTCAACACCACACCGTTGGGCCGCGCCGTAACCGGCACCATGCTGGTTTCCGCCATGAAAGAAGACGACGTGAATATCTGGGGCGACGGTTCGACCTACAAAGGCAACGACATCGAACGCTTCTACCGCTACGGTTTGCTGACCAATCCGGCGCTGCGCATCTACAAACCTTGGCTCGACCAACAGTTTATCGACGAATTGGGCGGCCGCCACGAGATGAGCGAATTCTTAATCGCCAACGGCTTCAACTACAAAATGTCGGTAGAAAAAGCCTACTCGACCGATTCCAACATGCTCGGTGCCACCCACGAAGCCAAAGACTTGGAATTTTTGAACACCGGCATCAAAATCGTCAAACCGATTATGGGCGTAGCCTTCTGGGACGAAAGCGTCGAAGTGAAGCCGGAAGAAGTAAGCGTGCACTTTGAAGAAGGCGTGCCGGTAGCCTTAAACGGCAAAGAGTACAGTGATCCGGTAGAATTGTTCCTTGAAGCCAACCGTATCGGCGGCCGTCACGGCTTGGGCATGAGCGACCAAATCGAAAACCGCATCATCGAAGCCAAATCACGCGGCATCTACGAAGCCCCGGGCATGGCCTTGCTGCACACCGCCTACGAGCGTTTGGTGACCGGCATCCACAACGAAGACACCATCGAGCAATACCGCATCAACGGCTTGCGTTTGGGCCGCCTGCTGTATCAGGGCCGCTGGTTTGACAGTCAGGCACTGATGCTGCGCGAAACCGCGCAACGCTGGGTCGCCAAAGCCATCACCGGCGAAGTTACCTTGGAATTGCGCCGCGGCAACGACTACTCAATTCTGAACACCGAATCGCCAAACCTGACCTACCAGCCGGAACGCTTGAGCATGGAAAAAGTGGAAGATGCCGCCTTCACCCCACTCGACCGCATCGGCCAGCTGACCATGCGCAATCTGGATATTGTGGACACCCGTGCCAAACTGGGCATCTACTCACAAAGCGGCCTGCTGCAATTGGGCGAAGGCTCGGTATTGCCGCAGTTGGGCGAGAAAAAATAATCCGGTTTGGTTGAAATAGCTGAACTCGAATCACAAAGGCCGTCTGAAATTAAAATTTTCAGACGGCCTTACATTTGCCTGACAAGTGCAACGTTCCACCAACAGAAAAAGGCAGTATGCGGTAGCATACTGCCTTTCCCGACAACAAAAAGCAACATGGCCGACACACAACTGACCACAAGGCAACGCCTGCATTTCCGGACACGACCGCAAGCAACCCCCCAGACAGACCGCACAAACCATCCTCCGCCGCCAGCCGCAAAATCAAAGCAGAACATACCGTTACCGACAGGCACAGCAACACAGCGGTGCCGGAAAGAAAAACAAAACCGCACAGGAAATGACCGCTGCCGTCAAACAGGCTGTTGCAGGGCCGATTACCCGGAAGTACTGCCCCGAACAGGTCTGCGCCCCCTCCAAACACAAAGGCATCAAACCGCAGCACCGTCATCCCGCCGAAGACCGTAAAACGGCGGCAGCCTTCACACCCGCCGGCGCGCCATTTCCAAACCCCGGCAGA
>NZ_PXYY01000027.1 GCF_003013245.1 Neisseria iguanae | reverse complement strand
CAAACCTACTTCTGCCCTCCCTGCCGTTCTTGGGGAAAGGGGACGGTAGGGAATACCGGCAGTTGATACGCCGATACTTCCAGAAAGGAACGGATTTCAGGAAATTCGGCAGGCAACAAATTAAGGCGGTCGAAGATGCCCCCAACCGCCGCCGGGGAAAAATGCCGGATTATGATTCTCCGGTTAATTTGTTTCTGAAAGCGGTACAATCGGGAACAGCCAAGTGTTGCATTTGAAATGCGGACTCAAGGCCGTCTGAAAAGCATGTTTCAGACGGCCTTGATGGTTTTACCGCAACGATCCATATACAGAAACTGAATATGCCGTTCATGCTGGTTGAGAATGTCGGTAATAACCCTGCTCTGGTCAAAGCGCCGGTGAGGATGGTGAGATGTTCGCGCTGTTTGCCCATGTCGAGATAGCCGCTTACCGGTTTGACGTAAGACGGGTTGAGGCCGTCTGAAACGGTTCAACCGCCGCTGTGGCCGCGGTCGCGGTCGAGCGTTTCAATGCAGTCGCGCATCCATTGCCATGCCAGCGCTTGCTGGTCGCCATAGGCATCCCACAGTGCGTCTTCACTTAATACGCTGTATTCTCCTTGCGTGGTTAAGTCAGGTTGCCAGCCTTGTTCTTTGGCTTCCAAACAAGCGAGGTATTCTCCGCCGAAGTAAAACGCCGCCAGCTCGCGCATTATTGCATCGCCACGCTGCCAATCTCGGCGTGCGGCTTTTAGCTTGGGTAAAAGTTCTGTCCATTCGCGGTAAAGGGCTTGGATTTCAGCAAGCTGCTGTTGGGTCAGGGGGCTCATTTTTTTTCCTTATGAAATATAAAATTTTTGGATCAAACGGTTTTCAGACGGCCTTAAAACACCGATTGAAACTTACCCAAATCCACCAAAACCGATTTGGTTTGGGTGTAGTGCATTAAAGTTTGAATGCTGTTTTCACGGCCGATTCCCGATTGTTTGCAGCCGTACACCGGCATTTTCGCCGGGAAGCGGTGGGCGCATTTGATGTCGTCGGATACCACGCCTGCAGCCAAGCCGTAACCGGTGTTGTTGGCTCGTTCGACGGCTTCGTTTTCATAGGTAAGAATGCCCACCATGGGGCTGAAAATTTCATCATGGCAGATGGCCGTGTTGTCGGTGCCGTCGGTGAATACGGTCGGGGCAACGAAGGTCCCGCAGGCCAAGCTGTCATCATTCAGATGGCCGCCACCGGTTAACATCGTTGCACCTTCCTGCTTACCGCGTTCGATGTAATCCAACACTTTTTCCACGTGCGGGAAGCTGGCCAATGGGCCGAAATTGGTGGCTTCATCAAGCGGGTCGCCGATGCGGATACGCTTGATACGCTCGACGATTTTTTGTTCAAACCCGGTTTTCAAGGCTTTGGGTACAAACACGCGCGTACCGTTGGTGCAGACTTGGCCGGAGCTGTAGAAATTCACCATCATGGCAATGTCGGCGGCGGTGTCCAAATCGGTATCGCTGCAGATAATCAGCGGTGATTTGCCGCCCAATTCCATGGTCACGTCTTTCAGGCTGCTTCCGGCGGCTTGCGCCATCACTTTTTTGCCGGTCGGCACCCCGCCGGTAAAGGAAATTTTGGCAATTTGCGGATGACTGCCCAATGCCACGCCGACACGTCCGCCGCCTTGCACCACATTAAAAACACCTCATCGGGCAGACCGGCTTCGGTGAAAATTTCCGCCAGCTTGATGGCGCCGGTGGGCGTGGTTTCACCCGGTTTGAACACCATCGCATTGCCCGCTGCCAAAGCAGGTGCGGCTTTCCACATGGCGATTTGAATCGGGTAATTCCACGCGCCGATGCCGCCGACCACGCCCAACGGCTCTTGGCGCGTGTAGGCAAAGGCATTGTCGCGCAACGGAACCTGGCGGCCTTCGATGGCTTGCGCCAAACCGGCACAATATTCAATCACATCGGCACCGGTCACCACATCGACATACAGCGTTTCCGACAAAGGCTTGCCGGTATCCAGCGTTTGGATGCGGGCGGGTTCGTCATTGCGTGTGCGCAAAACCTTCACTGCTTTAAGCAGAATAAGGCTGCGTGCTACCGCCGTCAACGCTCCCTATATTTTCCGGCCTTCGATGCGATAGCTGTCTGAACCGCACGTTCGATTTCGGCTCCACCTCTTTCCTGTTCCCGGGCAAGGATTTCATCGTTGACCGGATTGATGTTGTCGAATGTGCCGGTATTCGGGTTGGGCACGATGTGGTCGCCGTTGATGTAGGCGGTAAGCGTGTGCATGGTAAACGCTTTTATAATAACCGCTTTTGATTTTGGTACAAATTCCCGACTGTTTCTTTACCATAACATAATTTGAACATTATTCAAAATCCGCATGAAACCCGATTGCTGCTTGAAAAGTTTTCATATGAGACGGTTTTTCGGTTGGAAGTGAACGGTTTTTCAGACGGCCTGATTGCGTTTAAATTCTTACGGAATGTTGATTTTCGGTTAGAATCGGGAAGTCTGAATTTTATGTTTCAGACGGCCTTAGATCGAGCATAAAAGGCCGTCTGAAAACAAATAAACCATCAAGCGAGAATATTATGAGCCAATACGTTTATTCCATGCTGCGTGTGAGCAAGGTTGTGCCGCCGCAGAAAACCGTCATCAAAGACATTTCATTGTCGTTCTTCCCCGGCGCGAAAATCGGCCTGCTCGGTTTGAACGGCGCGGGCAAATCCACCGTGTTGCGGATTATGGCCGGAGTCGATAAAGAATTCGAAGGCGAAGCCGTGCCGATGAGCGGCATTAAAATCGGCTACCTGCCGCAAGAGCCGGAATTGGATCCTGAAAAAACCGTGCGCGAAGAAGTGGAAAGCGGTTTGGGCGAAGTGGCCGCCGCTCAAAAACGCTTGGAAGAAGTGTATGCCGAATACGCCAATCCCGATGCAGATTTCGATGCGCTGGCAGAAGAACAAGGCCGCTTGGAAGCGATTATCGCCGCAGGTTCTTCCACCGGCGGCGGTGCGGAACACGAATTGGAAATCGCCGCCGACGCGCTGCGCCTGCCGGATTGGGATACCAAAATCGGCGTGTTGTCCGGCGGTGAAAAACGCCGCGTGGCTTTGTGCAAGCTGCTGTTGAGCAAACCGGATATGCTGCTCTTAGACGAGCCGACCAACCACTTGGATGCGGAATCGGTGGAGTGGCTGGAGCAATTCCTGGTGCGCTTCCCCGGCACGGTGGTGGCGGTAACGCACGACCGCTATTTCCTCGACAATGCCGCCGAATGGATTCTCGAGCTCGACCGCGGTCACGGCATTCCGTGGAAAGGCAATTACACTTCATGGCTGGAGCAAAAAGAGCAGCGCTTGGAAAACGAAGCCAAATCCGAAGCCGCGCGTATCAAAGCCATGAAGCAGGAATTGGAATGGGTGCGCCAAAACGCCAAAGGCCGCCAGGCCAAATCCAAAGCACGCTTGGCGCGTTTTGAAGAGATGAGCAACTACGAATACCAAAAACGCAATGAAACGCAGGAAATTTTTATCCCCGTGGCCGAGCGTTTGGGTAACGAAGTGATTGAGTTTACCAACGTGAGCAAATCGTTTGGCGACAAGGTATTGATTGACGACTTGAGCTTCAAAGTGCCTGCCGGTGCGATTGTCGGCATTATCGGCCCGAATGGCGCGGGTAAATCGACCCTGTTTAAGCTGATTTCCGGCAAAGAACAGCCCGATTCCGGCGAAGTGAAAATCGGCCAAACCGTGAAAATGTCGCTGATCGATCAAAGCCGCGAAGGTTTGAAAAACGACAAAACCGTGTTCGACAACATCGCCGAAGGCCGCGATATTTTGCAGGTCGGCCAGTTTGAAATCCCCGCCCGCGCGTATTTAGGCCGCTTCAATTTCAAAGGCAGCGACCAGAGCAAAATCGCCGGTAACTTGTCAGGCGGCGAACGCGGCCGTCTGCACTTGGCCAAAACCCTGCTGGCGGGCGGCAACGTGTTGCTGCTGGACGAACCGTCTAACGACTTGGACGTAGAAACCCTGCGCGCGCTGGAAGACGCGCTGCTGGAATTTGCCGGCAGCGTGATGGTGATTTCACACGACCGCTGGTTCTTAGACCGTATCGCCACGCATATTCTGGCCGCAGAAGGCGACTCGAAATGGGTGTTCTTCGACGGTAACTATCAGGAATACGAAGCCGATAAAAAACGCCGTTTGGGTGAGGAAGGCGCGAAACCGAAACGGATTAAGTATAAGCCGGTAACACGTTGATAATGAAATAAAATCAATATAAACAACAGGCCGTCTGAATATTCAGACGGCCTGTTATGCCATTGATCAAACCGAGAACAAACCCTTTCTGAGCGTGATAAAGGCACGGCTTTTGAAAATCTGATTATCCGTTATTTCCAAAACGAGCCTTACTACCGCAGCCAAAGGGAATCAAGTTATCAGCGTAACGAGTCGAGGCGCAACTAAAGAGTTTTCAGCCTTGATAACGGATGAACTCCCTGATTTGGAAATGGTTTCCAAAGGCCAATGTTTCCCGATGGATTTGTATGACGAGCAAGCTGCTGCCGATGCTGCATCAGCAGTCATCGGCAGCAGCGAACAGCAGCGTAGGGAATCTGGCAATTTGTCTGACGGTAACGGGCAGCAAGGGTTTCTCGGTACTGATGACCGATACCTTGCCGGATTATCACTTGATGGGAGATACACAATGCTTCCCGATGTTCCTCTACGAAACGGAGGAAGCATAATGAACCAGCCGCAACACGATTTGTTCGCCGACGGCAATGCCGTGCCGTCTGAAACCGCCGCACCGAAAAAACTGGTCAAACGCAGCGCGATTACCGATGATGCGTTGGCGCATTTCCAAGAGCCGTATCAGGAGCGTATCGGCAAAGAAGATATTTTCTACTATATCTACGGCCTGTTGCATTCCGAGCAATACCGCGAACGTTATGCCGACAATTTGAGCAAACAGCTGCCGCGCATTCCGCGCATGAAGCATTACCGCGATTTCGCCGCGTTCAGTCAGGCCGGCCGCGATTTGGCCGCTTTGCACCTGCGTTACGAGCAAGTGGCGATGTATCAGGGCGTGAAATTATCCGGCAGCCTGAAAGGCTTGAAGCTGACCGAACAGCAGATTATCGGCGGCGCAGACGACGATTTCTGCGTGGTGAAAATGAAGTTTGCCAAAAAAGACGACAAAACCAAGGTCATCTACAACGGCAAAATTACCGTCGAAAACATTCCCGAAGCTGCCTACGACTATATCGTCAACGGCAAATCCTCGCTGGAATGGGTGATGGAGCGCCAAGCCGTGACCACCGACAAAAAATCGGGTATCACCAACGATGCCAACGATTGGGCGCGGGATAGCATGAACAACCCGCGCTACCCGCTCGAGCTTTTCCTGCGTGTTATCACTGTGAGCTTGGAAACGCAGAAAATCGTTGGCAGTTTGCCGGATTTGGATATTTTATAAATACTCGGTTTGCTAACCAGCTCAGGCCGTCTGAAAAAATAGTTTTTCAGACGGCCTTTTCCTTTAAAATAATGCTTAGGCATATTCACCACAACGGGGCAGCATGAAAAATAAATCAATCAGATATCCGGCCAAGCCAGATTTGCAGGCGGGGTTTAATGAGGTTTTGGCGGCGTATCGGCGGCAGGACTTTCAGACGGCCTTGGACAAGGCGCAGGGGTTGTTGGCGTTTTATCCGCAACAGGATGCCGTTTTGAATATGGCGGGCGTGATTTTGGCGCAATCAAACCGTGAAGAAGAAGCGGTAGCGGTGTGGCAGAAAATTCCGGAAGCGAAGAAAAGCCATTCGGTATTGAGCAATCTGGGCAATGCCTGCCGCCGTCTGAAAAAATGGGATTTGGCGGAGCAATATTTGCGTCGGGCTTTGAAATTGAAACCGGATCATGCCGATGCACATTGGAATTTGGTGCTGGCGCTCAATGATGCAGGGCGCAATACGGAAGGTTTGCAGGCGGTAAAAGCATTTTTGGCGTTGAAACCGGATGATGCGAATGGTTTGGAGTATGCGGCGATGCTGGCGTTTAATGCACAGAATTTTGATGAAGCCGATACGTTTCAGACGGCCTTGTTGGCACAGCAGCCTGAGCGTGCGGATGTGTGGTTGGGTAATGCGTGGGCGAGACGCCGTCTGAAACGTTATGCGCCGGCTGAGATGAGTTACCGTAAGGCATTGGCGCTTGACGGGCAAAATTATGATGCTTGGTACGGTTTGGCGAAAATGCTGCATTTCCAGCAGAAATATGAAGAGGCGTGCGAAGCCTTGGTGCGGGCGGTGGCGTTGCGGCCGGACAGTATTGAAGCGCAAAGCGATTTGGCTTTGAACCGCCTGTATATTTTGGGGCAGGCAAAGCAGGGTGCGGAGGAGGGTTTCCGTTTGGGCGATTTGTATGCGGCGCAGGCGGGAAATGTGCGCGTGCATGAGGTCAAACCCAAAGAAAGGCTGCATATCGGGCTGGTATCGTCGGATTTGCGCCATCATCCGGTGGGCATGTTTGCGCAGGGCTTGTTGTGTTCCGAAGCAGCCAAGCAGTTTGATTGGACGGCCTATGCCAACTCGCCGATTTTTGATGAATTGAGCGAAACCATCCGTCCGACCTTTCAGGCGTGGCATAAGATTGATGATTGGCCGGATGAGCAGGTGCTGGCGCAAATCGCTTCAGACGGCATTGATATTCTGATTGATTTAAACGGCCATACCGCCGGCCATCGAATGGGCGTGTTTGCCGCACAAGCGGCGCCGGTGCAGGCGGCTTGGTTGGGTTATTTTGCCACCACAGGCTTGCCGACCATGCAGGCCTTGATTGCCGACGGCTATTGCGTGCCCGAAGGCGAAGAAAAGCTCTACCGCGAAAAGGTATACCGCCTGCCGCATACGCGCCTGAATATGTGTGTGCCGCCAATTGGGATAGACGTAAACGGGTTGCCTGCTTTGAATCATGGCTACATTACTTTCGGCTGTTTCCAAAATCTGACCAAGCTGAATCATAATGTGTTGAAAACATGGGCGGCGGTAGCGAAGAAATTCCCGACAGCGCATTGGCGTTTTCAGACGGCGCGTTTAACGGCAGGCAGCAGCGAACAAATCACGTTCAGGCAAAAATTATTGGATTTGGGCTTTTCAGACGGCGTATTGCATTTTCACGGTATGGGCGGCTATGAAGACTATTTCGCCGCGTATCATGAAGTCGATATTGTGTTGGATACGTTTCCGTTTACGGGCGGCACGACCACGGCGGATGCTTTATGGATGGGTGTGCCGACGCTGACTCTGACCTTGGAAGGGATGTTGTCGCGCCAAGGACAGCAGCTTTTGTCGGTGGCAGGTTTGCCAGATTGGGTGTGTACGCGCCTTGATGAGTATTTGATGAAAGCATTTTACTGGGCAGATTCGGCGCATTGGCCGGAGCTGAATGCCTTGCGCCTGAGTTTGCGCAGGCAGGCATTGCAGAGTCCGCTTTATGATGCGGAACGCTTTGCCCGCGATTGGTGCTGGACCGTGAAAACAATATGGCAGGATGCGTGTCAAAATAAATAAATTATAAATTAAAGATAAAAAAGGCCGTCTGAAACGTTTCAGACGGCCTTTAATGTGTGTTTTAACGGAGTTTTGTTGTGAATCGTAAAAAGAAAAATTAAACCGTTTTTTTGCGCAATGAAGGATGGTTTTGCAAATTATCTAAAATAATGTCAATCATGCGCGGGGCAACGAAGTGTAGCTCGAAATTGTGCGGCGCAGCCAGCCATTGTTGAATCAGGCCGTCGACGCTGCATTTGACGAATATGGTGGCAAATTCAATGTCCAGATTTTCATCTAAAGCGTGCTGCCCAATACATTCTACCAAAATCATATTGAGTTTGTAGTTCCACAAGGTTTGGTATTTGGCAACCAGAGAAATGATGGCTTCATTTTGCTCAGTGTGTTCGCATTTGAGAAACAGAATACTGTAAAACTTATTATGCAGGCTGTTGTTTTCCAAGCGCTCGAAAAACTTCATCAAGGTCAGGCGGAAATTGAGCCAGCTGTCTTTGTTTGAATTTTCCAAATCCTGCACCAAACAATTTTCGATGTCGTCTGAAATGCGTTGGAATAAGCCGTCGAACAAATCTTCTTTGTTTTTGAAATGCCAATATAACGCACCACGGGTCACGCCGGCGGCTTGGGCGATTTCATTGAGTGAAGTGCGGGCAACCCCTTTTTTGTAAAATGTTTCCAAAGCAGCCAGCATTAAATGCTCTTTGGTCTTTAAAGCTTCGATTTTGGTTTTTCTCATTTTCGGTTCAAATCTTTATGTAAAATACCCGGCATATTATAAAAAACAATTCCATAACATGCAAGAATGTATGTATAATAGCAACCGTAATCACAGTCTATATCAATATCTTAGTGAAATCGATTGATTTTCCCTTGCCTGCCTTGCCGGTTTAAACGCGTAAGCAGGCAGTCAGTATTTGCGGGCTGTGTGTAATAAATTTACAGAGACAATCAAGAGATAGGAAAAGTGATGAATCTTCATGCTTCTCAAATGCTGCGTGTGGCAGCAATTGCCGCTGCAACTGCCTTGGCTTTGTCGGCCTGCGGAAAAGGCGGTGACGCGCAGCAACAAGGCGGTCAAAATGCCCAAGCACAACAAGAAGCCCGTGCGCCTGAAGTGGGTGTAGTAACGGTGTACCCACAAACGGTTTCGTTGACCACGGAATTACCGGGCCGTTTGGAATCCATCCGCACCGCGCAAGTGCGCGCGCAAGTGGGTGGTATTATTGAGAAACGTTTGTTCCAAGAGGGCAGCTATGTCCGCGCCGGGCAGCCGTTGTATCAAATCGACAGCGCCACCTACGAAGCAGGCTTGGAAAGCGCACGTGCGCAATTGGCGACTGCTGAAGCCGCGTTGGCCAAAGCCAATGCCGACTTGGCACGCTACAAACCGTTGGTGGAAGCTGATGCTATCAGCCGCCAAGAATACGATGCGGCCATTACTGCCAAACGCTCGGCAGAAGCCAATGTCAAAGCGGCTCGGGCTTCGATTAAATCAGCCGACATTAATGTACGCCGCAGCCGCATTACCGCGCCGATTTCAGGTTTTATCGGTCAGTCTAATGTTTCTGAAGGTACTTTGGTGAGTGCGGGCGATACCACTGTATTGGCTACCATTCAACAAACCAATCCGATGTATGTGAATGTGACCCAATCGGCCACCGACATCATGAAGCTGCGTCAAGACATTGCTGAAGGTAAATTGCAAACCGTCAACGGCGGCATTCAAGTCGGCATTAAATTTGAAAACGGTACCATGTACAACCAGACAGGCCGTTTGTTGTTTGCCGATCCGACGGTGAACGAATCTACCGGTCAAGTGACCCTGCGTGCAGCGATTCCGAATGAAAACAATATCCTGCTGCCGGGACTGTATGTACGCGTGCTGATGAATCAGGCTGATGTAGCCAATGCATTTGTCGTGCCGCAACAAGCCGTCACCCGTGGCGACAAAGACACTGTGGTGATTGTCAACGCCCAAGGCGCCATGGAGCCGCGCGTGGTGACTGTCGCGCAACAACAAGGTGCATACTGGATTATCACTGAAGGTTTAAATGAAGGCGATAAAGTGGTTGTCGACGGCACGATGATTGCCGGTATGACCGGTGCGAAAAAGGTGACACCGAAAGAATGGACGCCGCCTGCCGGAGCCGGTCGGGCGCAACAGGCTTCACAAGCTCAGGCTGCTTCAGAGCCGCAAGCCGCTTCTGCGCCTGCGCCGGCAGCACAACCGAAAGAAACCGCTGCTGCTTCTGAAGCCAAGAAGTAAGGATCTGCTAAATGTCTAAGTTTTTTATTGACCGCCCCATTTTTGCATGGGTCATTGCGATTTTTATCATTGCAGCGGGTATTCTCGGCATTCAAAATCTGCCGATTTCGCAATATCCGTCTGTAGGCGCGCCGACCATTTCCATGACCGCCACTTATCCGGGTGCTTCCGCTCAGGTGATGGAAGACAGCGTGTTGGCTGTGATTGAACGTAATATGTATGGCGTCGAAGGGCTGGATTACATGACGACTTCGGCCGACTCGAGCGGCATAGGTACGGTAAGCCTGACCTTTACACCGGAAACCGACGAAGATTTGGCGCAGGTCGATGTGCAGAACAAACTATCGGAAGTATTGTCCACGCTGCCTTCAACCGTACAGCAATACGGTGTGACGGTATCGAAAGCCCAATCCAATTTCCTGATGGTGGTGATGCTGTCGTCTGAAGTACAGTCTGTCGAAGAGATGAACGACTATGCCCAGCGCAACATTGTGCCTGAATTGCAACGTATCGACGGTGTCGGCCAAGTGCGTTTGTTCGGTGCGCAGCGCGCCATGCGGATTTGGGTTGATCCGGGCAAACTGCAAAACTATAACTTGTCTTTTGCCGATATTTCCAGCGCATTGCAGACACAGAATATCCAAATTTCTGCCGGTTCGATTGGTGCTTTACCTGCCGTGCAAGGCCAAACCATGACGGCAACGGTGACCGCGCAAGGCCAATTGGGTACGGCTGAAGAATTCGGCAATATTATTTTGCGTTCCGACACCACCGGTGCCAACGTTTATCTGAAAGACGTGGCCAAGGTGGACTTGGGTATGCAGGATTACTCGACTTCCACCCGTTTGAACGGCACACCGACCACCGGTATGGCGGTGATGCTGTCTAACAGCGGTAATGCGATGGCTACGGCCGTGGCCGTGAAAGCGCGTATGGAGACACTGCAACGCTTCTTTCCGGAAGGCATGAGTTGGAATGCGCCTTACGATACATCGACTTTCGTTGAATTATCAATTGAAAAAGTTATTCATACCCTACTGGAAGCGATTGTGCTGGTGTTCTTGGTGATGTATTTGTTCCTGCAAAACATCCGCTATACGCTGATTCCGACTATTGTGGTGCCAATTTCGCTGTTGGGTGCGTTTGCCTTTATTTCCTATATGGGCATGTCGATTAACGTATTGACCATGTTTGCGATGGTGTTGGTAATCGGTATTGTGGTCGATGACGCGATTGTGGTCGTGGAAAACGTCGAGCGTATTATGGCGACGGAAGGCCTGCTGCCTAAACACGCCACCAAAAAAGCGATGAGACAGATTACCGGTGCGGTAATCGGTATTACCGCGGTATTGATTTCGGTGTTTGTCCCGTTGGCTATGTTCAGTGGCGCGACCGGCAACATTTACCGTCAGTTTGCTATTACCATGGCGGCGGCGATTGCGTTCTCGGCATTCTTGGCTTTGACCCTGACGCCGGCTTTGTGCGCCACCATGCTGAAACCGATTCCGAAAGGCCATCACGAAGAGAAAAAAGGTTTCTTCGGTTGGTTCAACCGCAAATTTGATGCCGGTACGCACCGCTATACCGGCGTGGTGGGTAAGGTATTGCGTAAAGCAGGCCGTATGATGATTATTTATGTCTTGCTGGCAGCAGTGGGGGTGTTTTTCTTTACCCGTCTGCCGACATCGTTCCTGCCGTCTGAAGACCAAGGCACGATTATGTTGAATGTCCAATTGCCTGCCGGTGCGACCAAAGAGCGTACCGATGTGACTTTGGCGCATGTAAACCAATTGGCCAAATCCATGCCTGAAGTAAAAGATATAATCGCCATCTCCGGTTTCAGTTTCTCCGGTTCGGGTCAAAATATGGCGATGGGCTTTATTATTCTGCAAGATTGGGCAGAACGTTCCGATCCCGGCAGTAGTGCCGCGGCAGTTGCCGGCAAATTGACGGGTGCCATGATGGGGACCATCAAAGACGGTTTCGGTTTGGCAATTGTGCCGCCGGCCATTATGGAATTGGGTACCGGCTCCGGTTTGACCCTTTATCTGCAAGACCGCAACAGTTCGGGTCACGAAGCATTGTTGGCCAAACGTAACGAATTGTTGCAAAAAATGCGTCAGAGTCCGATTTTTGATGCCAGCACTGTTCGTGCCAATGGTTTGGAAGATGCGCCACAACTGAAAATTGACATTAACCGTCAGGCTGCGGCAGCCCAAGGCATCAGCTTTGCCGGCATTCAAAACCTGTTGTCTAATTCGTTGGGTTCGTCTTACGTGAACGACTTCCCGAATAAAGGCCGTCTGCAACGCGTGATGGTACAAGCTGATGCTTCTGCCCGTATGCAACCTGCTGATATTCTGAACATGACCGTGGTGAACAATTCCGGTGCGGCTGTGCCTCTCTCCAGCATTGCCACTGTTTCTTGGCAAACAGGTATGGAACAAAGCGTGCGCTTCAACGGCTATCCGGCCATGGAAGTGACCGGTACACCGGCGGGCGGCTATTCTTCAGGTGATGCCATGGCTGCTGTGCAGCAAATGGTGGACGAAATGGAAGGCGGTTACAGCTTGGAATGGGGCGGCCAGTCCCGCGAGGAAGCGAAAGGCGGTTCGCAAACCATGATGCTGTATGCATTCTCGATTGCGGCGGTATTCCTAGTATTGGCTGCGTTGTATGAAAGCTGGTCTATTCCGTTGGCCGTGATTTTGGTGATGCCGTTGGGCTTGGTGGGCGCCGCTTTGGGTACGACAGGCCGTAATTTGTTTGAAGGTTTGTTCGGTGCGCCGCCGGCTTATCTCAACGACATTTACTTCCAAGTCGGTTTAGTGACCGTGATGGGTTTGAGTGCGAAAAATGCGATTTTGATTATTGAGTTTGCGAAAGACTTGCAGGCTCAAGGCAAGAACGCATTGGATGCCGCGCTGGAAGCCGCACGTCTGCGTTTCCGTCCGATTCTGATGACGTCGTTTGCGTTCATTCTGGGGGTGGTTCCGCTGTATATTGCCAGCGGTGCCAGTTCGGCCAGCCAGCGCGCCATCGGTACCACTGTATTTTGGGGTATGTTGGTCGGTACGATTCTGTCGGTGTTATTAGTGCCGCTGTTTTATGTGGTAGTGCGTAAGTTCTTTAAAGAAACCACACATGAACATGAAATTGCCGTTCAACAGGCTGCTGCTGCGGGTATGTTGACTGGCGAAACCACACAATCTGACGTTGATAAGCACTAATCAAAGCTAACAGGCCGTCTGAAAAAGACTTCATTTTTTTCAGACGGCCTTAGGGATTTATTATGAAAAATACAACCATCAAACCGGTGTTGGGTGCGGTTGCCGCTGCGGTGCTGCTGTCGGCCTGTTCGCTGATACCGAAATACGAGCAGCCGACTGTAGCCGTTGCCGATACCTTTAAATACGACACTGCCGGGCCGGGTATTCAGGCCGCTTCATTGGGCTGGCAGGATTATTTCGCCGACCCGCGCCTGCACCGTTTAATCGAAATCGCACTGGAACGCAACACCGACTTGCGCCAAGCCGTGTTGAATGCGGAAATCTACCGAAAACAATACTTGATTGCACGTAATGATTTGTTACCAAGTTTCAACGGCAGCGGCAGCGCGACCCGTTCGCGTACCGCCCGTGACATGAGCGGTACCGGTTCGGCATACGTTCGCGAAGCTTATACCGTGGGCTTGGGCGTGGCTGCTTACGAAATCGATTTATTCGGCCGTGTGCGCAGCACCGGCGAAGCCGCTTTGCAAGGTTATTTCAACAGCGCTGCCACCCGCGATGCCACGCACCTGACTTTGGTCTCCAGTATTGCCAAAGCCTACTTCAACGAACGCTACGCCGAAGAGTCTATGGTCTTGGCACAACGCGTGTTGAAAACCCGTGAGGTGACCTACGATTTGTCGAAACTGCGCCATCGAGCCGGTGTGATTTCCGCTGTCGATTTACGCCAACAAGAAGCCTTGATTGAGTCTGCAAAAGCCGATTACGCTTCTGCTGTACAAGCCCGCGAACAGGCGCGCAATGCGCTTGCCTTGTTGATTAACCAGCCTTTGCCGGAAGATTTGCCGAAAGGCTTGTCATTAAGCCGCCAGTTCAAAATCGATCATTTGCCGGCCGGCTTGAGCTCGGAAGTGTTGCTGAACCGTCCTGACGTACGCGCGGCAGAATTTGCGCTGAAACAAGCCAACGCCAATATCGGCGCGGCGCGTGCAGCATTTTACCCGCGCATCAGCCTGACCGGTTCTTTAGGCACCGGCTCAACCGAACTGGACGGCTTGTTCAAAGGGCCTAACCGGATGTGGTCGTTCGGCCCGTCCATCAGCATCCCGATTTTCAACTGGGGCAGCAACAAAGCCAATCTTGACGTGGCGAAGTTGCGCCAACAAGCCCAAGTGGTCGCATATGAAAATGCCGTACAATCCGCATTTCAAGACGTCTCCAATGCCTTGGTGGCACGTAGCCAGCTTGATCGGCGTTACGCCGCGTTAATCAAACAAAGCCGCTCATACGGCGACTACCTGCGCTTGGTGAATCTGCGCTACAAACACGGCGTATCCAATGCTTTGGACTTACTCGATGCCGAACGCAGCAGTTACAGCGCGGATACGCAAGTATTGGCAACCCAGCTGACCCGCTTGGAAAATCTGGCTGATTTGTACAAAGTATTGGGTGGCGGTTTGAAACGCTTTACCAATGATCCGGTTGACACAACCAATTAAGATTCGAATAATCAATAAAGGCTGTCTGAAAAATAATCTTGTTTTTCAGACGGCCTTTATTGAGCTTTAGATCGTAAAAGGATTGAATATGAAATTGGGTGTGCAGAAGCATCAAGTAAAGATAGTGTCACTTTGCTGCTACAGTTATTTTTTCTTCTATGACATGAAGATTAGTTTGAACAATAAGCGTTAGCAGACTGTTGAGATTTCTTTTTGTGGCCACAACTAAATAAAAATCATTATCTTAAATGTTCTTGAATTCTCAGTACGAAGTATATAGAAGTATATATCAGCATATTTTTGGATCATCATGATTCAAAAGCATTCAAATTTAATTATTATGTTGTTACCATATAGATGTTGTTACCATATAGAATTAGTAATCATTATTATTTCTGGCAATTTTGGTAAAATACTGCTAAAATTCTTCCCAATTAGCAACACGCGTTCAGTAAAGTGAATTCAAATACAAACAGTGGTTTTTTTTGTTGTTTAATGTCAATTCAATAAAGAATTTATCAAATATAGCTTTATCAAGGAGATAATTAATGAAAGATTTTAAGAAGTTACCATTGGCTTCAGCGGTAATGTGTGCATTGGTTGCGTTGCCCGTGTTTGCTGAATCCGAAGTACAGAATACAGCTGATTTGAATACAGTGCTGGTAACTGGTGACCGTCAGGGTACTAAGGTTAAAACCAATGTGGTCAACACCAAAGAAAAAGATGAAAGCGTAGAGACCGATCTGCGTGGTTTGTTTAAAGATGAGCCGGCGATTAATATAGGGGCGGGTAACGGTACGACACAGTATCTTTATATTCGCGGCATGGGTCAGAACTCAGTAGATGTGAAAGTGGACAACGTCTATTCGGACAGCCAAATCCACTATCACCAAGGCCGCCATATGTTGGATCCTGCGTTGGTGAAAATTGTTTCTGTGCAAAAAGGTGCGGGTAGTGCATCTGCTGGTATCGGTCAAACCAACGGTGCGGTGATTGCTAAAACTTTGGATGCGGACGATTTGTTGAAAAACAGTAGCAACCCTAATTTTGGTGCACGCATTACTGCCGGTTACAACAGTAATGACGGCCACAACTATGGTGCCGCTTTGTTTGGCAAGGCAGGTTCGTTTGATTACCTGGTTGCGGGTAACCGTGTCAATGAAGATGAATATAAAGGTGGCAAAAATTATGCCAACGGTTACAATGGTTCAGACCGCGTGCCGTACAGCAAATTGGATAAAACTGGCTACTTGGGCAAAATCGGCCTCAATATCAATGAGAACCACCGTGTCGCTTTGAGCCATCGTCACGAGCAACATAAAGGTGAGCGATTGGTTCGTGAAGAATTTGCAATAGGCGGCCCTCGTTTGTCTTTAGATCGTCAAGCACCGGCTATGCGTAAAATGACGGTTAACCATACCAACTTGGAATGGACAGGCAGAAACTTAGGTTTTGCCCAATCAGCCAATGCGAATATTTACCGTTTGGAGCAAGGTCGCTGGTCTGCAAGTGATATAGGCAATGGTTATGCCGGTGGTGCACGAAATACTGGTGCAACTAAGACTAAACTCGATACTATTGGTGCTAACGTCAACTTTGATTCACATGTACATGATAATGTAATGATGAAATACGGAGTGAACTACCGTAACCAAGAAGTGAAACCACATCAAATTTTCCGAGAAGGTGTGCGCAATCAGAAAAAACAAGATGTCGGTGTATATGGTGAAGCCATTGTTGATATTAACGATGTAACTTTGACTGCAGGCTTGCGCTACGATCATTTCAATTTCAAAGCCATGGATGGCAAGAAAATCAGTGATGGTGCGGTTAACCCAAGCGTAGGTGTGATTTGGCAAGTTATGCCGAGCTTGAGCTTCAGTGCGAGCCACAACTATGCAACCCGTAGCCCGCGTATGCACGATGCGCTGCTGTCTCACGGCGCTCGTGGTGTGGTATCAATTGCTGGCGGTACTAAGGCCGAACAAGCCCGTAACACCGAAATTGGCTTCAACTACAATGACGGTACGTTTGGTTTCGAAGGCAGCTACTTCTGGCAAAATATTAAAGATGCATTGGGTACGAGCACCGGTCGCAACAATCACTTGTGTGATGGCACCAATCTGCAGTGTGCATCAGAAATCATTAATGCCGGCCGCATCAAGAATAAAGGTTACGAATTGGCCGCTTCTTACCGTTATGAAGGGTTAACTGCGCGTTTAGGCGTGGCACATGCTAAACCTCGCTTCTACGGTGAGCGTTTGAGTTCTAATCCGGAATACGCCTCTGCAATTGGCCGTACATGGACTGCTTCTTTGGCTTATCGCTTCAACAAACCAAATTTGGAAGTGGCTGTACACCGTCGTCAAGTTGAGAAAGTTAAACCGGAAGACAACTTCTTTACAAGCAATGCGCAAATTACTGCAGCCAACGGAACCGGTAAAGCTTCTTATAGCGTAACCGATATTTCGGCCAACTGGAAGCCTTTGAACAACGATAAGATGAATGTGAATTTTGCGGTAAACAACATTACCAATAAAAATTACATTCCACACGCTCAGCGCAGTAACCTGCCGGGTGCTGGCCGTGAATACCGTGTTGGTGTGAACTACACTTTCTAAAAGCAGTATGCGAAATGCCCGACATGAGTCGGGCATTTTTTATGAGGTAAATAATTTGTTATGTGAAATTCTTTAACAAGTGCTTAAATTTAACAGGGCTGTATGAAAATCATGTTTTTATATAAACAAATCTTCAGACGGCCTTTTGAAATCTTAGATCAATCTTTTTTGATTAGAAGAAATATCAGCGTTTAACCGCCAAAGCCAGCACACCGGCGGTTACCAAACCTAAGCCTACCCAATCCTGCGTACTCGGGCGTTCGTCCAAAAATGCCACCGCCATCAGCGCAACCAATACCAAACTGAATTTATCGACAGGCGCAACTTGGGAGGCGTTGCCCATTTGCAGGGCTTTGAAATAAGCGAGCCATGATGCGCCGGTAGCAAGGCCGGAGAGAATGAGGAATGTCCAGTTGCGGCCGGTAAAGCTTCCTACCCCCTGCCATTTGCCGGTGTAGGTAAGGAACAACGCCAGCGCGGCGATGATGACGAGGGTGCGGATAAAGGTGGCAAAATCCGAATCGATGCCCTGCAAACCGGCTTTGGCAAAAATGGCGGTGAGTGCTGCAAAAAATGCGGAGGCCAATGCCCAATAAAACCAAGTAGCGCCCATTTGGATTCCTTTTTTAATCATGAATGAAACCGGTTTTTCAGACGGTCTTTTGTAGAAAAGGCCAGCGTTATTCGTACTTTTTGTTTTTTCCCTGAAGCCCGTTTGGGGATTGTTGCGTATTGTCAGGAATGGTGCAAGGGGTGGTAAAGCGGGGCAGTTCCTGATAATAATCGAAAATCCTAAAACAATTATTAAAAGTCCCAATACACCGACTTTCCCCAATACTTTAATATACAGGCCGTCTGAAAGTATGGCAGATGAGAAAAACAGTCTGTTAATTTGAAAAAATGCGGTTCATTCTCAAAAACGTTATAATGCCATGATATACCCAATCCGATCTACTTCAAGGAGAAAACATGAGTTTCCCAACCGATGCAGAAATTGCCCAGGCTGCGGCCATGCAGCCGATTAGCAAGATTGCTGCCAAGCTCGGCATTACCCATGAAAAACTGGAGCCATACGGTCACTACAAAGCCAAAATCAATCCGGCCGAAGCCTTTGCGCTGCCGAAAAAACAAGGCCGTCTGATTTTAGTGACCGCCATCAATCCGACACCGGCAGGCGAAGGCAAGACTACCGTCACTATCGGTTTGGCCGACGCCTTAAACTACATTGGCAAACAGGCCGTGATTGCGCTGCGTGAGCCGTCACTGGGTCCTGTGTTCGGCGTAAAAGGCGGTGCGGCAGGCGGCGGTTATTCGCAGGTACTGCCGATGGAAGACATCAATCTGCACTTTACCGGCGATTTCCACGCCATCGGTGCGGCCAATAACCTGCTGGCAGCCATGTTGGACAACCATATTTACCAAGGCAACGAATTGAACATCGACCCGAAACGTGTTTTATGGCGCCGCGTGGTTGATATGAACGACCGCCAACTGCGTAACATCATTGACGGATTGGGCAAGAGCGTGGACGGCGTGATGCGCCCCGACGGCTTCGACATTACCGTGGCTTCCGAAGTGATGGCCGTATTCTGCTTAGCCAAAGACATCAGTGATTTGAAAACCCGTTTGGGCAATATTCTGGTGGCCTACGCCAAAGACGGCAACCCCGTTTACGCCAAAGATTTGAAAGCGCACGGCGCGATGGCAGCCTTGCTGAAGGACGCGGTTAAACCGAATTTGGTGCAAACCATCGCCGGTACACCGGCATTCGTACACGGCGGTCCGTTTGCCAACATTGCCCATGGCTGTAATACCGTGTTAGCCACCCGTTTGGCGAAACATTTGGGCGATTATGCTGTGACCGAAGCCGGTTTCGGTGCCGATTTGGGTGCGGAAAAATTCTGCGACATCAAATGCCGCTTGGCCGGATTGCAACCTGATGCCGCCGTGGTGGTGGCCACCGTGCGCGCACTGAAATACAACGGCGGTGTAGAACGCGCCAATTTGGGCAGGGAAAACCTTGACGCTTTGGTAAAAGGTTTGCCGAATTTGCTGAAACACATCAGCAACCTGAAAAACGTGTTCGGCCTGCCGGTGGTGGTGGCACTCAACCGCTTCGTGTCCGACACCGATGCCGAATTGAAGCTCATTCAAGACGAATGTGCCAAGCAGGGCGTAGAAGTGTCGTTGGCCGAAGTGTGGGCAAAAGGCAGTAGGGGCGGCGCGGATTTGGCACAAAAAGTGGTGAATGCCATAGAAACCCAGCCGAATAATTTCCAATTCGCCTACGGAACCGACCTGCCGATTAAAGACAAAATCCGTACCATCGCGCAAAAAATCTACGGCGCGGCTGATGTTGAATTCAGTGCGGAAGCCAACGCCGAAATCGCGTCGCTGGAAAAACTCGGCTTGGATAAAATGCCCGTGTGCATGGCAAAAACCCAATATTCTTTGAGTGACAACGCCAAATTATTGGGTAAACCCGAAGGCTTCACTGTCAGTGTACGCGGCATTACCGTTTCCGCCGGCGCAGGGTTTATCGTGGCCTTGTGCGGCAACATGATGAAAATGCCTGGCTTGCCGAAGATACCGGCCGCCGAGAAGATTGATGTCGATGAAAACGGTGTGATTCACGGCTTGTTCTAGTGCGTGTTCTCATTTCATCATGCGGCATCTTTCCGGCATAAAAACCGTCTGCTGCGTCGGACATGTGCGCAAGGTATCCGGCCTTGCCGCACCGGCCGGTTTTATTGGCGCAATGTATAAAAAAACCATTCTCTTTGGGTATCTCCTTGCATATGCGTTTGTCTGCCCGAAAATCAGCGCCGCAGACAAAATGAGAACACGCCCTAAAGCAATGTTTGAATGAATTGAATGCCGGAAAAAGGCCGTCTGAAAGATTCAAATCTTTCAGACGGCCTTTATTCAATCGTATCGTGAAATCCCTTATAATAACGCCAATTCAATATATAAGGCCGTCTGAAATGACCCAAAACGCAAACAATCTCTGCTGGCTCGATATGGAAATGACCGGCCTCTACCCCGAAACCGACAAAATCATTGAGGTGGCGATGATTATTACCGATCAAGATTTGAATGTGCTGGCGCAGTCGGAAGTGTATGCCGTTCATCAAAGCGATGAAGTGTTGAATTCAATGGACGGGTGGAACACCGCCACCCACGGCCGCACAGGATTGACTCAACGCGTACGCGAGTCAAGCTATGCCGAAGCCGAAGTGGAACAGAAACTACTCGATTTTATGGCCAGGTGGATTCCGGAAAAAGCCACGCCGATGTGCGGCAACACCATTCATCAAGACCGTCGTTTTATGGTGAAATACATGCCGCGCTTGGAAGCGTATTTCCATTACCGCAATTTGGACGTTTCCACTTTGAAAGAATTGGCCAAACGCTGGCATCCGGCCGTGGCTAAAGGCGTGGTGAAACGCGGTTCGCATCAGGCATTGGACGATATTTTGGAAAGCATTGAAGAAATGCGTTATTACCGTGCGCATTTTTTAAAGTTGCCTGAGGCCGTCTGAAAAGCGGCAATCTTTTCTGTTTCCTATATTCATGCAGGGCGCCGGAACAGGGTTAGCGCCTTGAAACAGAAAAGGCTTATTTTCCAACCGATTACTTCCGCTTTTTCCGCCTGCCGGGAAAGGGCGGATGGGGAAACGGCAGCGATGGGCTCCCGATACGGAAACAAGGCCGTCTGAAAAACCGCCAATTTTTCAGACGGCCTTTTTCCAGGCTTCCCCATTTTTGCAAAGCTTTCAGCCTTCCCGCTTTTTTCAACAAAATTTGCGTTAAAATTTCGATTATTGTCCCGAAAATACAGAAAACCATGACCTACCAATACCGCCAAACCCTACCCGATACGCCGCTGGATATTGTCGGCGATGTACACGGCGAAATTTCCGCCTTACAAAACCTGCTGCGCCATCTGGGCTATGATTCAGACGGCCGCCATCCCGATGGCCGGAAGCTGGTGTTTGTCGGCGATTTATGCGACCGCGGGCCGGACAGCCCGGCGGTGTTGAAATGGGTGAAGCGTGTGCAGGAGCAGGGCTTGGCTTATGTGGTGCTTGGCAATCATGAGTTGAATCTCTTGGCCGGTGACCGTAAGGACGGCTCAGGCTGGTTTTTTGATTCGCGTGCGGAAAAAGACGCTGCCAACTATGCGCCGTGGCAGCGTGCCGATGAGGCGGAGAAAGCCGGACTGACTGAATGGTTGGCGCAGCAGCCGATTATTTGGGAACGCGCCGACATCCGTATTATCCATGCCGCGTGGCTGCCGGAAATGTTTCCCAAGTTAGATGAAGCACGTGCATATGGTGAAGATTTAGTCACGCAATACCGCCGTTTTGATGAAGAGTTGAAACAGCAGCTTCAGACGGCCCCATGGTATGCCGATTACCGATACGAACAGCAACATTATGCCGCATTGGCTGAAAATCCCGAGCAGGCACCGCCGCCTATGCCGGCGACCGCCCGATATGATTTTGTACGCGGCAAAGCGCATCCGCTGCGCGCCTTAACCAGCGGCGTGGAAAAATTAGTGTCGGAATGGTTTTATGCCGGCGGGCGTTGGCGCGGTACCGGCCGCTGTCCGTGGTGGGATGATTATCAGGAAAATATCCCCGTGGTGATTGGTCATTATTGGCGCACATGGCAGCCGGAGCCGAACACTGTTGCCGCCGGGCGAAAACTGCTGCCCGAACAGCCCACTGCGTGGCACGGTGCGGGAAAGAATGTGTTTTGCGTGGATTTTTCCATCGGCGCCAGTTGGCGTATGCGCAAATTTCCTGAAAAATATTCGTCGCAACAGTTTCGGTTAGCGGCTTTGCGCTGGCCGGAGAAAACACTGGTGTTTGACAATGGGGAAGTGGTGGCGACTGATTAGGGCGTGTCCTCATTTCATCGTGCGGCCTCTTTCCGGCATAAAAACACGCCTACCGCGTTGGAAATGCGCGCAAGGTATCCAACCTTGCTGCGCCTTTTGCTTTTTTGCTCGAAAATGTGCGACGCAGACGAAATGAGAACACACCCCAGACATGGAAAAGAGGGGGACGTGTTGTGTTTTTATGTTACATGTAGGGGGGAGTATCTAGCGCTGATTCATTTAAAAATGAACGCACGAGGCAGGCCGGACACGCCGTATCCGATATTTGCCCGTAAGGCCAAACTTTACCTTGAATTGAAACGGTTTCTTGGCTTTTTTGAGTAAGTGTCGGATTCAAGAATCCGATCTGCCCCGTGTCGTCATGATTCATTTAATCAGCCGTCCCTTTAAAGAAAGGCCGTCTGAAACATTTCGTTTCAGACGGCCTGAGATTTTGCCAAATCCGAGATTTGGTTGGGGATTCAAAACCAAGCAAACGCAAAATGTGCAGCCATATCAAAATACAAGGCCAAAGGCTAAGCGTTTGGGGATGCGTATTCGAAGAAATGTGCCAACGATGGGGATTATCCAAAGGTCCCGATCTGGGACTTTTGTAAAGGCCAACCGGTTTCGGACCATCATTACCGGGACTGATAATCCGGCCGTTCAGTTTGGGTTGTGTTACCCATAATATGTCATCAGATGGTAAGGTGTTGATTCAATATCTGTTTTAAATTCAAAAATCATAATTCTGAATTTTAAAGTCAGGATTATCGGCTCGGAACCCGATAATGACGGATATTGTTTGGTTGGTTCAGCTTGAGCTTTTTACATAGGTTTCTGCCTGATATGTTGCCTGCTTACACATGAAACACCGCCGTCACCGGTGCGTGGTCGCTCGGGCGCTCTTGGCCGCGCGCGACTAAATCGACTTTTACATCTTGCAACACGGCAGACAAGGCAGGGGAAATCAGCAGGTGGTCGATGCGCAAGCCCAAGCCGCGTTGGAACATGGCACCGCGGTAGTCGAACCATGTGTAAAACGCGCCTTCAGGGTGGATTTGGCGCAGACTGTCGGTCAGACCCAAGTCGAGCAGGTTTTGAAACCATTGGCGTTCAATGCTGGAGCAATGGATTTTTTCGTGCCATTTTTCAGGATCGTAGCAGTCGGCATCGGCAGGGGCGATGTTGAAATCGCCGAGCAGCACTAATTTTTCATAACGGGCCAGTTCGTCGCGAACAAATTCGGCTAGTGCGGCAAACCATTGTTCTTTATATTGAAATTTCGGGCTGTCGAGCGCTTCGCCGTTGACGCAGTAAACGTTAATCACGCGCACGCCGTTGATGGTGGCGGCAATCACGCGGCGTTGCGGGTCATCGGGCAGATTGGGCAGGCCGGTGTGGACATCTTGCGGTTCGGTGCGGCTGATAATGGCCACGCCGTTGTAGGTTTTTTGGCCGCTCCAGACGGTGTGCCAGCCCATCATTTGCAAGGCGGCGGCAGGGTATTTGTCTTGGTCGAGCTTGAGCTCTTGCAATACCAAGATATCGGGTTGGTGTTCGGCCAGCCAGTTTTGCACTTGCGGCAGGCGCACGTTAAGGGAATTGACGTTCCAAGTGGCGATTTTCATAGGGAATCCGTGTATGGGTTAACAGGCCGGAACCTTGGCGAAATCCGACAAAAAACTGAAATCTGAGTCCGTCATTTCCGTGCAGGCAGGAATGGCGGATTATCGCGTTACGATAACAACTTGTTTTTGCAAAGGTCTCGGGCCGTCGGAATTTTTGGCCGACAAAACAGCGCAGCCAAGTAACAAACCGAGCTATTTTAGCATTGATTTTAGGTGAGTTTAAGCTTAAGCGGCTTGTTTCAGTTTTTTAAGCGTGTGCAGGATGACGGCGGCTTCATCAGAAATCAGGCGGTATTCGATTACGCGGTGGTAGCGGGTGAATCCGACCAAGCCTTCGGTGCGCAGTTTGGCCAAATGGTTGTAAACGGTGGCGGCGTGTTGGCCGGTGGCGGCGCACAGTTCGCTGACGTTGCAATCGCCTTCCAGCAAGAGAAACAGGATATTCATGCGGTCGGGATGGGCGATGAGTTTTAACAAGGTTGAAAGACGTTGGTTTTCCATAGCTGTGCTCTGTTTGGTGGCGTGGATGCGGCTGAGAAAGGTAAAAAATAGTCATTCTTTTTCCGCTTATTCTGATTTCAAACCGCTTGATTGAGTTTAACATCAAATTTTCGGCTGTCGGTTTGCCTGCTTTAAAAATATTGTCAAGAATTGTTATGATGAAAGCAGGGGGAAAAAGGCCGTCTGAAATGTTTCAAACGGCCTTTGAATGCATAAACATTATCTTCCGGCAAAACCTTGTTTACGTAAAAACGGCAGAATTTCAGGCCGGATTTCGCCTTTGAGCGATTCGGTCATTTGTTCCACCCAATCGGTGTCCATTTTGCTGCGTGCCTGATAATAGGCACGGGTCAGGGTACGGTAATCAGCCAGCACTTTGCCATCAATGGCTTGGTAATGGTTTTCAGACACCATGGCTTCCAGCGGTAGGCGCGGGCGCGGCATCGGGTCTTGCGCGGGGTGGCCGAGTGCCATGCCGAACATCGGTACAACGTGTTTCGGCAGCTTCAAAATTTCAGCAGTGCGGTTGATGTCGTTGCGGATGTAACCGAGATACACACCGCCCAAGCCTAAGGATTCTGCGGCCAGCATGACGTTTTGCGCGATGATGCCGCAATCGACGGCACCGATTAACACCATTTCCGTCCAATCCAGTTGAGATTCAGGCGCGAAAGACTGATGTTTGGCGAAGTCGAAACAGAAAATCAGCAATTCGGCACAGGTGTCAATGCTGCTCAAGGCACGGCCGATGTCGCGGATTTTGCGGCGTACTTCCGGGTCTGTCACGCGGATGATATGAGTGCTTTGAAAAAAGTTGGAAGTCGGGCCTGCTCGGCCGGCGTTTAAAATGGCGGTGAGTTGTTCGTTACTGACGGGTTCGTCGGTGAACTTGCGGATGGAACGGTGCGCCAATGCGGTTTCGATAACGGATTTGCTGGAAAAAGTCATGATTTTCCTTTCTATTTGATTTGATATTATGGGATCGTCTGAAAAAGCAGGCAAGGTAAAAACAAATTTCAGACGGCCTTTAGATTCACCTGCCAAGTGCAGCAACGGTTGAATACGTCCAAGAACCGATTACCCGGCGTACCTAAGCAAGCGTTTTTTTCGGTCGCGTTTTTCCCGGTTGGCAGGTGGGTTTGCCAACCGCCTTTCCT
>NZ_PXYY01000026.1 GCF_003013245.1 Neisseria iguanae | reverse complement strand
CAAGATATTGTTTTGGGCCAACCCGTGACGATAACGGCAAAGTGTACTGTGCCCGGGTGTGTCGGGTTCGTCAAAACCACAAAAGAGATAAAAGCCAATACGGGTAATGAGGCTGTGTCCGGGGTCGGATAGGCTGTGCATCGGCCGGTTAAACGGCG
Source organism: Neisseria iguanae (assembly GCF_003013245.1). Classification (GTDB taxonomy): domain Bacteria; phylum Pseudomonadota; class Gammaproteobacteria; order Burkholderiales; family Neisseriaceae; genus Neisseria; species Neisseria iguanae. Next base: position 26,229 of record NZ_PXYY01000026.1, on the reverse strand, counting down.
TTGGACACGGACAGTCATGAACAAGGGGGACGGCCGCCGTTATGACGGGTATAACGGCCTTTTTGCTGTTCGGGATAACGGTTGCCGGCCGGTAATGAAGTGGTTTTTAAGCAATGGAAACCGGTCAATATGTTTGGCAATCATGGTTTCGGTAGTTTGTTTGAACAAGCTGCTCATGAAGAAAACCCTCTAAATTCGGCTTAAAGGGAATTTAGAGGGTTTTAGGGGAGGGTGGGACGTATTACGCCATTTGGTAACTATGGTTACTTTGCATGGGGTTTAAGAGGGTTTTACAAAGGTCTCAAGCCGTCTGAAATATTCAGCCAGCCTTTAATCAATACCCACAATCACTCGCCTAAAGCAGCCACCATCACTGCTTTAATTGTGTGCATACGGTTTTCCGCTTGGTCAAACACAATGCTGACTTCGCTTTCAAATACTTCTTCGGTCACTTCCACGCCGTTTAAACCGAAGGTTTCGAAAATCCATTCGCCGACGGTGGTTTCGCGGTTGTGGAACGCGGGCAGGCAATGCATAAATTTCACTTGCGCATTGCCCGAGGCCGCCATCAGTTCAGGGGTAACACGATAGGCTTTGAGCAAATCAATGCGTTCCTGCCATACTTCTTTCGGCTCGCCCATGCTGACCCACACATCGGTATGGATAAAGTCAACACCCCTAACTGCTTCTTCAGCATTTTCAGTCAGCAGGATTTTCGCGCCTGTTTGTTCCGCCACGGCTTTTGCTTGGGCAATAATGTCTTCAGACGGCCACAAGGCTTTCGGCGCACCGATGCGCACATCCATGCCCAGTTTCGCGCCTAAAATCAGCAGCGAATTGGCCATGTTGTACCGCGCATCGCCGACATAAGCGTAAGCCACTTGGTTCAGCGGTTTGTTGCTGTGTTCCTGCATGGTCAGTGCATCGGCCAGCATTTGGGTTGGATGGAATTCATTGGTCAGGCCGTTAAACACCGGCACACCGGCATATTTGGCTAATTCTTCGACAATTTCCTGCCCGAAGCCGCGGTATTCGATGCCGTCGTACATGCGGCCCAGCACACGCGCAGTGTCTTTGATGCTTTCTTTGTGGCCGATTTGGCTGCCGGCCGGCTCGAGATAAGTCACGCCCGCGCCTTGGTCACGCGCCGCCACTTCAAACGCGCAACGCGTGCGGGTGGAAGTTTTTTCAAAAATCAAGGCAATGTTTCTGCCTTTCATCTGCGGCTCTTCTTTGCCTGCTTTTTTGGCGGCTTTGAGTTCGGCGGCAAGTTTCAGGTAATGCAGGATTTCGTCTTGGCTGAAATCGAGCAGCTTTAAAAAGTGGCGGTTTTTTAGATTCATCTCACTCTCCCTATCATTATGTTTTGAAATGGTTTTTAAAATCTTATTCAGGCAGCTTGGGGCTTTTGCAAACCCTGTATCCGAGTATGGTTCAAAGCAATGGCATCAAAAATCAAAAAACGCTCAGACATACCAAATACAGACAGACAAGCGTTCGAAAAGCGCGTTGCGAAGAAATGTGCTAAAGATGGTTTTTTTGAAAGCCTTCACTCTTTGATACGGCACAAGGCCGTCTGAAACGTCAAAACAGCATCCCTTGCTCCATACCGCTTTCCAAATCCAGCAGAAATCTTTTGCGGTTGATACCGCCGGCGTAACCGGTAAGATTGCCGTCGCTGCCAATCACCCGATGACACGGAATCAAAATGGAAATTTTGTTTTGCCCGTTGGCCGCGGCGACTGCGCGAATGGCTTTCAAATTACCCAATTGCTGTGCCTGCTCTTTATAGCTCAGGGTTGCGCCGTAGGGAATGGTTAGTAAAACCTGCCACACCTGCTTTTGAAAATCGGTGCCGACCATGTGAAGCGGCGTGTGGAATGCTTTCAGGCGGCCTGAGAAATATTCGGCCAATTCGTGTTGGAATTCATCACAATACATGCTTTTTTGCCAACTGAAATTGGCCGCCAGTGCTTTTTGCAACTGGTTCAATTCCCGCTGCAGCCGGTTTTGGCCGGCAAATTCAAGCAAACATAAACCTTCGCTGCCAAATACGGCCAGCATTTTGCCGATGGGCGTGTCAACCCACGCCATGTTTAATATGGCGGTGTAATCGTCACAATGGGCAAAACGCAAATCGGCAGGGTTCATTTCAGACGGCCTCAATCTTCTTCCAACAGTTCTGCCATGATACCTTCGTAAATCGCCGATAATTTGGGAATATCTTCCAACAATACATTTTCGTTGAGCTGGTGGATGGTGGCGTTGCTCGGACCCAGTTCAATTAATTCTGTGGCGATGGCTTTGATGAAACGTCCGTCTGAAGTGCCGCCGCTGGTGGATAATTCGGCTTCCACGCCACAGATTTTCCGAATGGTAGCACGCGCGACATCAGTTAGGCGGCCGGCTTGGGTCAAAAATGGCCGGCCGGAACAAGACCATTCTAAATCGTAATTCACACCGCAGCGGTCAAGAATATCCTGTACGCGCTGTTTCAGGCTTTCTTCAGTGGATTCGGTGGAAAAACGGAAATTGAATTTGACGTTGAGCTCTCCCGGAATCACGTTGGTCGCGCCGGTGCCGCCGCTGATGTTGGAAATCTGAAAGCTGGTCGGCGGGAAATAATCGTTGCCTTCGTCCCACACTTCCTGCGTCAACGCGAGCAAAGCGGGGGCAAAAGTATGCACGGGATTAACCGCCAAATGCGGATAGGCAATGTGGCCTTGCCTGCCTTTGACAGCAAGGTTGCCAGAGAGCGAACCGCGGCGGCCGTTTTTCAGCATATCGCCCAATACTTCAGTCGCCGTCGGTTCGCCGACAATGCAGTAATCCATCAATTCACCGCGCGCTTTCAATGCATCCACCACTTTGGTGGTACCGTTGTGCGCGTCGCCTTCTTCATCGGACGTAATCAGCAGCGCAATACTGCCCGGGTGGTCAGGACGTTTGGCTACAAAACGCTCGCAGGCAGTCACGAAACAAGCAATGCTGGTTTTCATGTCCGCCGCGCCGCGTCCATACAAACGCCCTTCGCGCTCGGCCGGCTCAAACGGCGGCGAATCCCATTTTTCCAAAGGGCCGGCCGGCACGACATCAGTGTGCCCCGCAAAACACAGCACCGGCGTGCTGTTGCCGCGGCGCGCCCAGATATTTTTGGTGTTACCGAAATTCATTTCTTCGATGGTAAAACCGATTTTTTGCAGGCGTTCGGCCAAAAGCTGCTGGCAGTTTTGATCATCGGGGGTCACGGACGGACGGGCAATGAGTTGCTTGGCAAACTCCAGGGATTGGGTCTCGGTCATTTTATACTTTGTTTTCAATGGCATTTTTTAGGTTACAGCAGTATAGAAGAAAAGGCATCCCGTTTTTCGGACGGCCTGAGAATGATTGTGATGATAACGAGATGCGCTTTATCTGGCAACTCACAGCAGGTCGTATGAAAACGGTTTATTTGAAACAGGCTTCATAGAGCGGAATCAATTCTTCAATCGCATCCACAATCCATTGTTGCACGTTTTGTTTGCCCAAATCCGCGCGCTTGATGTGTTTGCCGATACAGAAAAAATCGTCTGAATTGTGCAGACGGATATTTTCAGACGGCGTGTCGGCGACAGTGGCATAATCGGCATATTCGTCTTCCGCACCATGCCAAATGTCAAAAGCGGCATATTTTTGCACGTCCAATCCGTCCAACCATTGGTTGTATTGCGGCAAGGCGGTGGGGGATACGCCGGCTTTGTAGCAATGCCAATCAAGGCTGACGGTAAGGCGGCGGCGGTTGAGCAACACGGAAATAATCGCGGCGGAATCTTTGTGTTGGGCGTATTTGAAATAGGCGAAAAAGTGGGCACGCACCTGCCAGCCGTTACACCAGCGTTCGATGTGCGGCGGCGCAAAAGGTTCGCCCAAATCATCGGCCACGCATTCGATGAGTTCGCGCCAAATCCGCCAATGGTGTTTATACGCAGCTTTGGCCGGCTCAATCATTTCCGGCGCGTGTTTTTTCATTTGGGCAAACTGGTAAAAGGGAAGGTCGAAAAGTTCGCTGCTTTGCGGGGTGAGCATGATGGTTCTCTCTTGGGAAAAGTCTTAAAAATGGCCGATTGTTGACGGCTTGTTTTCAGACGACATGCGGAGATGTCCGAGGCCGTCTGAAAATTCTTTAGCGACAGACTTATTTTCGTCTTCTTGCTGCCATAATCCCGCCGATTTCAGCCAGTTTTTCTTTCGGAATAAAAGTTTTACCCATTTCAAACAAAGGTTCTTCAATGCCCAAATGCACATCATATCCGGCGGCAAAACGCTGCAATACTTCGGTGTTTAACTGATAATCCGCATCGGCTTCCAATCGGGCAAACTCTGCTGCCACAGCTGACCAGCCGGCATGCAGGCTTTCGTGCTGGCGCAATAATTCGTCAATACTTGCCTGCGCTTGAGGCGCGTAACGCAACAGCAAAGGGAAGAAATTTTCTTCTTCGTCTTCATGGTGCAAAGACGCGGCAACATTGAAATACTGACTGATTTGGCGTACGGCCTGCAACACGACATCATTGCGGCCATGTTCAGCAATATAATCGGGCAGCATCGTTACTTGACTGCAAAAACGGCGCACTTTGTCGTGGCAGGCATAGAGCATGTCGATCGGTTCGGCAAAGGTCACGCTTCGGGTGTTGAATGGATTCATGACTTGTTCTTCATTTTTCAGACGGCCTAAGGCCTTTACAAAACCCCAGATTTGGGTACGGTTTAAAGCAATATAGCTGATTAACTTAAAAATGAACACACGGAATAGGTCGATACCCATATCCGGCATTTGCCCGCAAGGGTAAACTTTATCTTGAATTTAAACAGTTTCCCGGCTTTTTAAGCAAATGTCGGATTCAAGTATTATGCCGTCATGATTCATTTAACCAACTGTCGCATCGCAGAACGCGCAGACATCATGAAGAAAGGCTGGCGTCAGAGACGCGTATTGTGAAGAAATGTGCCGAAGATGGAACGTTTGAAAAAATCTCGGCCTGATTGTTTATTTTACGCTTTTTGAATACATTGGATACCGAAGAAAGTAAAACAGCCCGCAAAAAGCAGGCCGTTTGATTTATGCTTGATTCACTGAAAATCAGTCAACCAAAGTAATGGTACCGTTCATCAAAGCACCGTGGCCCGGGAAGGTACAAGCAAATTTGTAGCTGCCGTCTGCCAATTTGGCAGGATCAAATTTGATGGTGTCTTCTTCGCCACCACCGATCAATTTGGTGTGTGCAACGATACGCTCGTCACCGGCTTTCACGTATTCGGCATCAGGGCCTGCAGCCACTCCGTCTTTGAATACGCCGTCTTGGTCTTCAGCTTTGGTAATAACCAAGTTATGACCCATGCTGGCTTTAGGCTGTGTACCGACGTGTTTCAAAGTGATGGTGAATTCAGAACAAGCTTTGCTGACTTCAATATCTTTGGTGTTGAACTGCATAGCATCGCTGGATTCAACGATTACTTCACAGTTGCCGGCAGCAGCGGCCGGGGCGGCAGCTTCAGAAGCCGGTGCGGCTTCTTCAGGGGCAGAAGCTTCAGCAGCAGGGGCAGGCTCGTTAGCTGGGGCAGCCGGAGCAGAAGGTTCTTGCGAACAGGCAGCCAAACCGATAACGGCTGCAGAAATCAGAGCCAAATAAGCTTTCATGTATATCTCCTAATGACGAGAATGTTCAATTATTCAAAATATTTGTACTTTGAAGACACCATGTCTTCTTTGACAAAAAAGAAGTATGCAACTTTATTCTGCTATAAACTTTGATTTAAATCAAAATTTAAACCAGAATTTACACTGACTTACACAATGAGGATAATTGCCTTTTTTCAGAGTGTTTTTTGTTTTGATATTAGCATATTTTAACAAATTATTCTTGCCGGTGATGCTTTTTGGCCAATTGTGCCAAGCGTTCGGCCAATTTCGGATGCTGCGCCTGAAGCCGTGTGGCGGCTTCTTCAAAACTTTGCAATACCGCATCGCTTAATTTCAACGTATTTTTCCGCTCCGGCTTGGGCGTTTTGGGCAATACTCTGACCTGTACTTCGGCAATATCGTGACACAACAGTTTCAATTGCGGCAACAGCGAGGGCAGAATCATTTTCAGACGCGAAGAAGCCATATTATTGGCCGCAATCAACACCAGTTTGCCGTTTTCGACACAGGCCGTCTGAAAATGCAGGCGCAGGTTTACAGGCAGGATGTTTTTCACTTCCCTGTCCAGCCTATGCCACTGTTGCGCTTGTTGCAACAATGCCTGCAAATGTCGGTCTCGTTTGCCCAATTGTTCTAAATTCATGTTTCAGACGGCCTTTTTATAGGTGATTTCGTCAAAGGATATTGAAATACGGTAAAACTGTCTCTATTTCAGACAGCATTCCCACTTTGCCCAACCGCTTGTGTTAAAATCCAGCTTTCGCCATTATTTTATATCAGGCGCAGGAACAATTCATGCTGACAAACATTGCAAAAAAAATCTTCGGCAGCCGCAATGACCGCTTGCTGAAACAATACCGTAAATCCGTCGCGAAAATCAATGCCCTCGAAGCCGATATGCAGGCTTTGGACGACGATGCATTACAGGGGAAAACCGCAGAATTCAAACAACGCTTGGCCGATGGCGCCAATTTGGACGATATCTTGGTCGAAGCATTTGCCGTCTGCCGCGAAGCCAGCCGCCGCGTATTGGGCATGCGCCACTTTGATGTGCAACTCATCGGCGGCATGGTGCTGCACAACGGTAAAATCGCCGAAATGCGTACCGGCGAAGGCAAAACCTTGGTCGCCACTTTGGCTGTTTATCTGAATGCCCTTTCCGGCAAAGGCGTACACGTGGTGACCGTTAACGATTACTTGGCCACACGCGATGCAGGGATTATGGCGCCTTTGTATAACTTCTTGGGCTTGAGCGTCGGCGTGATTGTTTCTGATATGGAACCCTTCTACCGCCAAACCGCCTACGGCTCCGATATCACCTATGGAACCAACAACGAATTCGGTTTCGACTATCTGCGCGACAATATGGTGACCGACCAATACGACAAAGTCCAGCGCGGTTTGAATTTTGCCGTGGTCGACGAAGTCGATTCCATCTTGATTGACGAAGCACGTACCCCGCTGATTATTTCCGGCCAAGCCGACGACAATGTGCAGCTTTATCAAGTGATCGACAGTGTTCCGGCACAATTGGTGCGCCAAGAAACCGAAGAAGGCGCAGGCGATTATTGGGTCGATGAAAAAGCGCACCAAGTGATTTTGAGCGAAGCCGGTCACGAGCACGCCGAACAAATTCTGACCCAAATGGGCTTACTGGCGGAAAACGACTCGCTCTACTCTGCCAGCAACATCGCATTGATGCACCACCTGATGGCCGCATTACGCGCGCATACCTTGTTCCACCTGGACCAGCATTATGTGATTCAAGACGGCGAAATCGTCATTGTCGATGAATTTACAGGCCGTCTGATGGCAGGCCGCCGCTGGTCGGAAGGCTTGCACCAAGCAGTCGAAGCTAAAGAAGGCGTAGAAATCAAGCGCGAAAACCAAACGCTCGCATCCATTACCTTCCAAAACTATTTCCGCCTCTACACCAAATTATCGGGCATGACCGGCACAGCCGACACCGAAGCATTCGAATTCCAAAGCATTTACGGTTTGGAAACGGTAATTATCCCGACCAACCGCCCGGTTCGACGTAAAGATTTCAACGACCAGATTTTCCGTTCGACCGACGAAAAATTCGAAGCTGTGGCGAAAGATATTCAGGAATGCTACCACAGAGGCCAACCAGTATTAGTGGGCACAACCAGCATTGAAAATTCAGAATTGGTATCCCGCATGCTGACTGAAGCCGGTTTGCCGCACAATGTCTTAAACGCTAAAGAACACGAGCGCGAGGCCTTAATCGTGGCACAAGCCGGTAAAGTCGGCGCAATTACCGTGGCCACCAACATGGCCGGCCGTGGAACCGATATCGTGTTGGGCGGCAATCTGAAACATCAGACCGGCGCCATCCAAGCCAATGAAAACTTAAGCGACGAAGACAAAGCCGCGCAAATCGCTGCCTTGGAAAACGGCTGGCAGGCCGAACACGACCAAGTGGTTGCCGCGGGCGGTCTGCACATCATCGGCACCGAACGCCACGAAAGCCGCCGTATCGACAACCAGTTGCGCGGCCGTGCGGGTCGTCAGGGTGACCCGGGTTCAAGCCGATTCTATCTGTCGTTTGAAGACCCGCTATTACGCCTGTTCGCCTTAGACCGAGCCGCCGCTATCCTCAACCGCTTGACACCGGAACGCGGCGTTGCCATCGAACACGGCATGCTGACCCGCCAAATCGAAGGCGCACAACGCAAAGTCGAAGGCCGCAACTTCGATATGCGCAAACAAGTCTTAGAATACGACGACGTGGCTAACGACCAACGTAAAGTGATTTACCACCAACGCAACGAAATCCTGACCAACAAAGATGTTACCGGCCTGACCAAAGACATCCGCGCAGAAGTCGTCAGCGATCTGGTCGATGCCCACATGCCGCCTGACACCATGGAAGAACAATGGGATTTGCCGACGCTGCAAAGCAAACTCTTAGCCGATTTCCGCCTGAATGCCGACATCGCAGGCTGGTTGCAAGCCGACAACACCTTAGACGGCCGAGATGTGAAAGAGCGTTTGATTGACCACATCGAAACCGAATACGCCGGCAAAGTCGAACTGGTCGGCAAGCAGCAAATGGCCGATTTCGAACGCAACGTCATGCTGCAAGTCATTGACAACCAATGGCGCGAGCATTTGGCGGCGATGGATTATCTGCGTCAAGGCATTCACCTGCGCAGCTATGCCCAAAAAAATCCGAAACAAGAATACAAACGCGAAGCCTTTGCCATGTTTGAAAACCTGTGGAGCGGTATTAAACACAACATCGCTTCGTTGCTGATCTCAGTGCAAATAGAACGCAACGATACCCCTGCCGAAGACTTTGCCGCCCAACAAATCACCGATGTTCAGGAAATGCATTCCGAAGCACCGAATATTGAAGATTTGCTCAGCGAATCAAAAAGCGATTTGGCTGCCGATGCATTCAATCCGACAGGCAGCGACTTCAGCCCCGAAACCTTGGCCGCCAAAGGCCAAATTATTCACCGCAACGACCCATGCCCATGCGGCAGCGGCTTGAAATACAAGCAGTGTCACGGTAAATTGAGCTGATTGGTTTAAAATGAACCAAGGCCGTCTGAAAATATTTTGCGTTTTCAGACGGCCTTTTTATGTCTGTAAAACATATTTTATTCACTTTTCGAGAATCGTTATGCCAAAAAATTTATCATACCAAACAGCTTTATCAGGCCGTCTGAAAACAAAATCCGTTTCAGAGAGCCTTTATGTTAAAATCCAGCCTATTCCGTTTAACAATATTGCAAAGTAGAACTATGGCAGGCAACACTTTCGGTCAACTCTTCACCGTAACCACATTCGGCGAAAGCCACGGCCCCGCATTGGGTTGCATTATCGACGGCTGTCCGCCCGGATTAAAGCTGACCGAAGCCGACATCCAAACCGATCTCGACCGCCGCAAACCCGGTACCAGCCGCCACGTGACCCAACGCCGCGAAGCTGACAAAGTGGAAATTTTATCCGGCGTGTTTGAAGGCCAAACCACCGGCACCCCGATTGCTTTACTGATCCGCAACACCGACCAACGCAGCAAAGACTACGGCAACATCTCACAACAGTTCCGCCCCGGTCACGCCGACTACACCTATTGGCACAAATACGGCACACGCGATTACCGTGGTGGTGGCCGTTCTTCCGCCCGAGAAACCGCTGCCCGCGTGGCAGCCGGTGCTGTGGCGAAAAAATGGCTGAAAAAACAATTCGGTACTCAAATTACCGGCTATGTCACCCAAGTCGGCGAAAAAGCCATACGCTTTGAAAATCTCGAATTCATCAGCCAAAACCCATTCTTCGCCGCCAACCAAAGCCAAATCGAAGAATTAGAAAGCTATATGGACAGCGTGCGCAAATCCTTAGATTCTGTCGGTGCAAAACTGCACATCGAAGCAAAAAACATCCCAATCGGCTTAGGTGAACCAGTGTTCGACCGCCTTGATGCCGACATTGCCCACGCCATGATGAACATCAATGCCGTCAAAGGTGTGGAAATCGGTGCAGGTTTCGATTGCGTGGCACAACGCGGCAGCGAGCATGGTGATGAACTCACGCCGGAAGGCTTTTTAAGCAACCACGCCGGCGGCATTCTCGGCGGCATTTCCACCGGCCAAGACATTCACATCAACATCGCCATCAAACCGACCAGCTCGATTGCCACACCGCGCCGCAGTATCGATATTGACGGCAATCCGGTAGAAATTGCTACCCTTGGCCGACACGATCCTTGTGTGGGCTTGCGTGCCGCGCCGATTGCCGAAGCCATGCTTGCTTTGGTGTTAATGGATCACGCTTTGCGCCACCACGCACAAAATGCCGATGTACGCGTGAGCACACCCGATATCGCTCGTTTCAAATAATCAACAGTTTCAGACGGCCTGTGTCAAAATCAGGCCATCTGAACAAAATCACACAAAAAAAACTTCGCAAAATCAGCCTCTTTATACTACAATGGCAGACATTCGCCGTGTTCTAGGGAGCGCACGGATTCAGACTGACAGGAATACAGACAACATGACACAAGAAACTGCTTTGGGCGCCGCACTCAAAACCGCCGTCCAAACCATGAGTAAAAAGAAACAAACCGACATGATTGCCGATCATATTTACAGCAAATACGACGTATTCAAGCGTTTCAAACCATTGGCTGTCGGCATTGACCAAGACTTAGTTGTCGCTCTGCCGCAATACGACGCCAACCTGATTGCCCGCGTGCTCGCTAATCACTGCCGCCGTCCGCGTTATCTGAAAACATTGGCTCGCGGCGGCAAACGTTTCGATTTGAACAACCGCTTCAAAGGCGAAGTGAGCCCGGAAGAACAAGCCGTCGCCCAACAACACCCTGCCGTGCAGCAAGCCATGGCCGCCCAAGCCGAACATCAAGCGGCCAAAGCAGCAGAAACTGCCGAACCTGAAACAACTGCACAGGCTACGGCCGCTGCTGAAACGCAACGCGAAGCTTAATAGCTTAATTATGCAATCTTCGTCTTAACGCAAAGGCCGTCCGAACGTCAGTTCGGACGGCCTTTCTCTTGATATTCATGCAGAAAACGGTCCAAACCGACAACGCAATATTATGCCTGCTTCAATCAGTCTTTCACAAATTCAAAGCCCTGCTCGTCAAACTTCAACACCGATGCATAATCCACTTTCCAATCGCCCAACACAATCCGGGTAAATAATTCATTCACATGGATATTTTCCCGGTGCGTATGGCCATGAATCAAAAGCGGCACACCGTATTGCTTGACGATTCCGGCAGTAAACTCAGGATTTACGTCCATGATTTCCGCCGGTTTTTGCTGTTTGTCCTGCTTGCTGGCATGGCGTATTTTATGCGCAATTTTCAAGCGGACAGCCAACGGTAACATTAAAAACAGCTTTTGCCGCCATTTTTGGTGTACTTTTTTACGAAATGCCTGATAGCGCAAGTCATCAATACACAAAGTATCGCCGTGACACAATAAGGCTTTTTGGCCGAATAGTTCGACAAGCTGATAATCCGGAAGCAAAGTCATGCCGCATTCGCGTGCAAACCGTCTGCCAATCATAAAATCGCGGTTGCCGTGCTGAAAATAACATGCCACGCCTTGATTGCTGACAGCACGGATAGTCTGTTTAACCGAGTCAATCAACGACGATTGTCCGTCATCTCCCACCCAAAAATCAAACAAATCCCCCAAAATATACACCGCCTGCGCATGTGGTGCTTTTTCCTGCATAAAACGCAGAAACAGCGCAGTCAGCTCGGGGCGTGATTCGCTCAAATGTAAGTCGGCAATAAAATAAATCGGCATAAGAAGGTTCATCAAATCACTTTCAGCCATTATAATTTTTTAGACGTCCTGTGTATATTAAGGCGTATTCTCATTTTTTCTGCACTGCCGGTTTTCGAGCAGAAAAGCGCGTATGCAAGATGATACTCAAAGAGGACGGTTTTACACGCCGCGCCGGTAAAACAGCCGGCCCGGCAAGGTCGGACGCCTTGCGCGCATTTTTAGTGCAGCAGACCAGGTTTTTATGCCGAAAAGATGCCGCATGATGAAATGAGGATACACCTTAAAAAGGCCGCCTGAAAGATTCAATCTTTCAGACGGCCTTTATCAAACACATATTACGCTTCTTTGCTTTCCGTTGCTTTTTGACGCAAACGCAGGCTCAATTCGCGCAATTGCTTATCATCCACCGCGTTTGGCGCGTTGGTCAGCAGACATTGCGCACGCTGGGTTTTCGGGAAGGCAATCACATCGCGGATGGACTCGGCACCGGCCATCAAGGTCACCAAACGGTCGAGACCAAAAGCCAAACCGCCGTGCGGCGGAGCACCGAATTTCAGGTTATCGAGCAGGAAGCCGAATTTTTCCTGCTGCTCTTCGGGCGTGATCTTCAATGCAGCAAACACTTTTTCCTGTACTTCGGCACGATGGATACGAATCGAACCGCCACCGATTTCCCAACCGTTCAATACCATGTCGTAAGCGCGTGCCAAACAGTGTTCAGGCTGGCTTTCCATCTGATCTTCGTGGCCTTCTTTCGGCGCGGTAAACGGATGGTGTACGGCAGTGTAACGGCCTGCTTCGTCGTCGTATTCGAACATCGGGAAATCGACCACCCACAGTGGTTTCCATCCATCGACGAAATAGCCGTTGTCTTGACCGTGTTCCAAGCCGACTTTGATACGCAATGCGCCGATGGCTTCGTTAACGGTTTTGGCTTTGTCGGCACCGAAGAAAATAATATCACCGTTTTGCGCTTCGGTTTGGGCAATGATTTCTTTCAGGGCGTTTTCAGACAGGAATTTCACAATCGGCGATTGCAGGCCGCTGTCTTCGCCGTTACTCAAGTTGCTCACATCGTTGACCTTGATGTAAGCCAAACCTTTGGCACCGTAAATGCCGACGAATTTGGTGTACTCGTCAATTTCTTTACGGCTCAGTTTTGCACCCCCGGGTACGCGCAACGCCACCACACGGCCGCCTTTCATATCAGCTGCACCACGGAATACTTTGAATTCTTCCGTTTTCATCAAGTCGGTTAATTCGGTGAATTTCAAACTGATGCGCAAATCCGGTTTGTCGGAACCATAATAGAACATGGCTTCACTAAAAGGCATGCGCGGAAAATTGCCCAATTCTACACCGATGGCATCTTGGAATACTTTTTTGGCCATTGCTTCGGTAATGTCCATGATTTCGTTCTCGTTCAAAAACGAGGTTTCCAAATCAATTTGGGTAAATTCAGGCTGGCGGTCGGCACGCAGGTCTTCGTCACGGAAACATTTGGTAATTTGGTAATAGCGGTCGAAACCGGCCACCATTAACAATTGTTTGAACAATTGCGGCGATTGCGGCAAAGCGAAAAATTCGCCCGGATGCACGCGGCTCGGCACAAGGTAATCACGTGCCCCTTCAGGGGTCGAACGGGTCAGCATCGGCGTTTCGATGTCGATAAAGCCCTGATCGTCCAAGAAACAGCGTACCCCCATGGCGACTTTATAGCGAAGTTTCAGGTTATTTTGCATCACTGGGCGGCGCAAATCAATCACACGGTTGGTCAGGCGCACGTTTTCACTGATGTTTTCATCATCGATTTGGAACGGCGGCGTGACAGCGCTATTCAATACTTCGATTTCTTTGGCCAAAATTTCGATTTTTCCCGACACTATTTTGTCGTTGACAGTCCCTTCCGGGCGGTTGCGCACAAGGCCAGTAATGCTCAAAACGTATTCATTACGCGCAGAATCGGCGGTTTCAAATGCTTCTTTGGTATCCGGATCAATAACGACCTGCACAATACCTTCGCGGTCACGCAAGTCGATAAAAATCACGCCGCCGTGGTCGCGACGGCGATGCACCCAACCTTTGACGGTTACGGTTTGGTCTAAATATTGCTCGCTGATTAAGCCGCAATAGTTGGTACGCATAAAATCACCTTTTTGTGTTTGATTTAATTTGGTTTAAAATGGTTATGCCGTCTGAAACTTTCAGACGGCCTGTATCAATTTGCATTAGTGTCCGGCAGGCTCAGACAAGGGTTTGCCCGCATCATCTGCCAGTACTTTGGGAACATGCCCATCCGGCATGACCATGCCTAAAGAAATTACATATTTCAGGGCTTCATCCACGCTCATGTCAAGCTCGCGAATGTCGCTTTTTTTCACCATGATGTAATAACCGCCGGTCGGATTCGGCGTGGTCGGCACATAAACTGAAATGTATTCGCCACCTTGCGGCAAAGACGCTTTGACCGAATCGGGAATATGGCCGGAAACAAAGGCCAACGTCCAGATATTAGACTGCGGGAAAGGCACCAATACCGGCGTTTTAAATGAACGGCTGCTGTCGGATAACAAAGATTCCGACACTTTTTTCACGCTCGAATAAATCGACTTGACCACAGGAATGCGGCCGAGCACGCCATCCCAAGCCGAAATAATGCGTTTGCCTAAAACGTTTGCTCCGAAAAGGCCGGTGACAAACAGCACCACAATCGCCACAATCACGCCCAAACCGGGAATATTGAAGCCTAAAAAATACTGCGGCTGCCAATGAACCGGCAACAGATTAATCAATTGGTCGGCAGCCGATACGATATAGGTAATGACCCAAATAGTTACCACAATGGGCAACCACACCAAAATACCCGTAATCAGGTATCTTTTCAATGATTTAGCAATTTTACCGCTCTCCGCTGGTTGTTCTGCCATGTTTTCCTATCCGACAAGCACACAAATATGACCGCCCAAGCGCGCTATTATACGCGTTTGGGCGGTAAGAAACGAGTGTTTTTCATAGTTTGTCACATAAACATCCACACCCTTACAGTCTGTTTGGATAAGCCTGCCTTACGGATTCTGAAAATTGCTGGTTAAATGCCGTCCCAATCGTTGAACATCAGGCCGAAACCGATGCCGTTTTGCTTGTGGTTGTAATCAATCAGACTTTCACCATAGCCGTGAAAACCGCGTACCACGCCTTTGAGCTTGCCTTTAATCGGAAAGGTATAAGCGGCTTCCACCGCACCGCGTCCGGTTTTCGGATTGTAGCGCAACACGGAATAGACGTTTTGCTTGTCGTTCAAACGGTATTGCACTTTGATATCACCATAGCCCATATAATCGGAAATATCCGGATTATCATCTTCGTCGCCTTTGGCATCGGTGCGCACCCAAACGCGCGGAATCACGGTCAATTTATCCCATTCCATGCCCGCCATGGCGTAAATACGGTTCCATGAGCGTGATTGCGGACGGCTCTGGCCGTTGGATTGATGGGCAAAACCGGCGCCTACCATGCGTAGCTTGCCGCCGAAAGGCAAATCCAGCTTCACCGGTTGGGTCAGGAAAATTTCAGGCTTGTAATCGGTATTGCGAAACGGTGCCGATTTGCGGCCTTGGTTATACAGCTGCCAATCGGATTTCTGCGTGTATCCGAACCACAAATCCGCACGTGTTTTAAACATGTCTTCCATCAGCTTGCTTTTAAAAGACACCTGCATTTTGGCTTCGAGACGTTTCTGTTCGGTAAATCTTTCCGCCATCGCTACACCGCGCGAAGGCGATTCGGGCAAATAATTCGGGCTGGAATTATACCAAGCAGGTATCAGGTACATTGGCGTATGTTCGCGCACTGTCAAGATGCCGCGTGCATCGTTGACATCCAAATCATACATGATGCTCAAAGGCGTATAGGCTTCGGCCGCATCACGCAAAGCCGATTCGGAAAGCAAATATTCATCCGTCTTTTCATCAAAAACAATGGTGGTTTGTTTATTTTCAATGCTAGCATTGACTGTTTGCACCAAATCCACCGGCTGCTTGGTTTCCAAAGTTGCCAATGATTGCAAAGGCTGAGACGGTGGAAGTTGGGCGGCGTAAATTTTATCGTAACACGCCAAACGCATGGCATTATCCGCCATGGCCGCACATTTCAGCGCAGCCGAATCCGAAGCTAAAGCGGCAGGTACAACCAACGCCCAGCCTGCACCGATCCATAAATAACGTTTCAACATCATATTTACCGTTTCCGTCAATCAATATAACCTGCATATAACCTGCCGGCTCCGAACCTTGCTTGATTATTCTAATCAACCCGATATTCTCAATCATTTTCAGACAACTGTAATTTCTATCATGCTGTCTGAAAATCATCTGCTTCCTGTAAGATGCAGCAATGCCCCTGAAATACCTTATCCGGTCAGGGGCAATCGCTTATTGCAGGTATCACCTGCATAGTGTGCCGCCTTATGCGGCGGGCTGAGGAAGATTAAGCCAAGGCTTTTACTTTAACAGACAAACGTCTCTTGTGGCGAGCAGCTTTGTTTTTGTGGAACACGCCTTTATCGGCAATCCGGTCGATCACTTTTACTGATTCGCGGTAAGTTGCCTGAGCAGCAGCTTTGTCACCGGCTTCAACAGCTTTCAACACTTTTTTGATTGCAGTGCGGAATGCGGTACGCAGGCTAGCGTTGTGAGCGCGTTGTTTAACCGACTGGCGGGCACGTTTACGGGCTTGTGCGCTGTTTGCCATATTGAATCTCCTGAATGAAAAATAAATTCTGTAAACGTAAAATTTTAAAGATGATTGCCCCTATATGCAAGTCTTTTCTCTTTAAACTTTCCGATTCGTGCTGCGTGTTCGCCCAAAAACCACACTACCCTGCGGCCACCTCCTTGTTTTCCCCTCTTAATTTATAGCTTTTTTACATAAATTTCCTGATATGGCTTTGATTTTGATTAAGCTTACATTACAATGGCCTTACAGCTTGCCGGGGTGTTAATGGGGCATGTCTGTTTTTTATTATTTCAACTCTTTCATCAGGAAGCCAACCCGTATGAAAAAATCCGTATTAGCCGTATTGGCCGCATTTTCACTGGCCGCATGCGGCGGTGGCGAGAAAAAAGCCGAGCAACCTCAAGCAGGCAGCGCGCCTGCTACCAATGCCGAAGCAGCCGCTACCGACACCTTGAATATCTACAACTGGTCAAACTACGTTGACGAAAGCACCGTCGAAGACTTCAAAAAAACCAACAATTTGAAGCTGACCTATGATTTGTATGAAAACAACGAAACCCTTGAGGCCAAAATGCTGACCGGCAAATCCGGCTACGATCTCGTTGTACCGGGTATCGCCTTTTTGCCGCGCCAAATTGAAGCCGGCGCATATCAAAAAATCAACAAGGAATTGATTCCAAACTACAAAAACATCGACCCTGAGCTGTTGAAAATGCTGGAAACAGCCGACCCGGGCAATGAATACGCCGTGCCTTACTTCTCAGGCGTGAACACTTTGGCCATTACTGCCAAGGGTAAAGAATTGTTGGGCGGCCAACTACCTGAGAACGGCTGGGATTTGCTGTTCAAGCCGGAATACACCGGCAAATTGAAATCATGCGGCATTGCCTTGTGGGATACACCGTCTGAAATGTTCCCGATTGTGTTGAACTACTTGGGCAAAGACCCCAAAGGTACCAGCACCGACGACATCAAGGCCGCCGCCGAAGTCTTGAAAGCTGTCCGCCCTGACGTGAAACGCTTCAGTCCTTCAGTCATTGACGAATTGGCACGCGGCGACGTGTGTTTGGCAGCCGGTAACGGTGGTGACTTGAACTTGGCCAAAGTCCGTTCGGAAGAAGTGAACAACAACGTCGGTATTGAAGTATTGACACCGAAAGGCATGGGGTTCTGGATCGAATCATGGTTGATTCCTGCCGATGCAAAAAACACCGCCAATGCGCATAAATACATCAACTACACACTGGATGCCGACATTGCCGCGAAAAACGGTATTGCCGTAACCTTCGCTCCTGCCAGCCTGCCGGCACGCGAAAAAATGCCGAAAGCGCTGGTAGAAACCCGCTCTATTTTCCCGAATGCAGAAGATATGAAAAACGGTTTCGTGATGCCACAAATGGGCTCCGATGCGAAGAAACTGACCGTCAGCCTGTGGCAAAAAATCAAAGTGGGTACCAACTAATCCACTTGGGTTTTAAATGCTAAAAGGCCGTCTGAAACATATTGTTTTCAGACGGCCTGTTTAAAGTATCTTCTGGCCGGACAAATCAACCGCCCAAATACCAGAATTTCAGTGCCCACAATACGGCAACAATCCCCACCATCGGCGGCACTTCTTTCGCGCGGCCACACAACAGTTTGATCACTGCATAGCTGATGAAACCTACAGCGATACCGTCGGCAATCGAGTAGGTGAACGGCATGAAAACGATGGTTAAAAACGCCGGGGCGGCTTCGGTAATGTCATCCCAATCGATTTCGGTCGCGCTGCTCAACATTTGCGCGCCAACGTACAACAAAGCCGGGGCGGTGGCAAACGCCGGCACGCTTTGCGCCAATGGTGAGAACACCAAACATGCCAACATAAGCAAGCCGACCACAACCGCAGTCAAGCCCGTGCGGCCGCCTGCGGCCACGCCCGAGGCACTTTCCACATAAGGCGTGGTGGAAGACGTCCCTAAAGCCGCACCAGCCATAATCGCAGTGGAGTCGGCCAGTAAGGCACGTTTCAAGCGCGGCAACTTACCGTCAACCAATAAGCCTGCACGGTGTGACACGCCGACCAACGTGCCGGTACTGTCAAACAAATCCACCAAGAAAAACACGAAAATCACGCTGACCATACTGACAGTGAATAAACCTTCAAAATCCATCTGCATAAATGTCGGCGCAATGCTCGGCACGCCGCCGACCACGCCTTTGAATTCGCTCAAACCCATCAGGCTCGACAACACGGTAATCGCCAAAATAGTGATGATAATTGCGCCTTTAATACGGAAATGGCCCAACACGCACACCGCGACAAAACCTCCCAAAGCCAACAATACCGACGGCTGGTGAATGTCGCCCATGCCGACCAGCGTGGCCGGGTTATCGACAATCACGCCTGCGCCTTTGAGTGCGAGCAAAGCCAAAAATAGACCGATACCGGAAGCAATCGACATTTTCAAGCTCATCGGCAACGCGTTCACTAACATTTCGCGTACTTTAAACAGGCTGAAAAAAACAAAAATCAGGCCGGACATAAACACCGCACCCAACGCCACCTGCCAAGGCACCCCCATGCCCTTCACCACAGCGAAGGTGAAATAAGCATTCAAACCCATGCCCGGCGCCAGTGCAATCGGATAATTACCGGCCAAGCCCATCACAAAACAACCTATGGCCGCCGTGATACAGGTGGCGGCAAACACCGCGCCAACATCCATGCCTGATTCGCCCAAAATCAAGGGGTTGACAATGATGATGTAACACATGGTCAGGAAAGTGGTTAAACCTGCCATCACTTCCGTGCGCACGTTGGTGCCGTTTTCGCTCAATTTGAAAATGCGCTCGAACATACTATTATCTGAAGTATTCATTTTGGTCTTTATAAGTTAGGTAAAAAATTCAAGAGGTATTATAAGTACTTCGGGTAATTAAATCTACCCGGGCCGTCTGAAACAGACACGTTCGTTTTTTTAGAATAACGTTTCCATTCTTTATCCAATGCCGTTTCCTTCTCAGGCGGCCTTTAAGCATTATGCCGAAAGGCATACGATTTGTCGCACCCGCTGCAAAGGCGTAAAATCCCCATCTATTCACATCCTATCAATATTCTTATGGAAACCTCCCTGCTGCTCGCCGAAAAAATCGCCCAACTCACGCTGATTGTGCTGATGGGCATTACTTTGGTGAAATTCAAACTGCTCAAACCCGGCGACAGCTATCCGCTTTCCATAATTACGCTCTACCTCATCAGCCCGGCCGTGATGATTCACGCCTTCCAAGTGGATTATACCTCCGCAATTCTCGGCGGCTTGTGGCTCTCGGTGAAATTGGCGCTGCTGTTTAACTTTTCGCTGATTATATTGGGCAAGCTCTTCGCCAAAATTTTCAAACTCGATATTCTGGAACAAGCCGCCGTGATTTACACCAATGCGGGCAATTTGATTATTCCGGTGGTGATGGCGGTATTCGGGACGGAATGGCTGATTTACACGGCTGGTTATCTGATTGTGCAAACCGTATTGTTTTGGACACACTTGCGCGTGATGTTTGCCGGACGCAGCCAGATGTCACTAAAGAAAATTTTCATCAACATTAATATCTTATCTATTGCTGCCGGCTTATTTATGTTTGCCTTTCAAATCAAGTTGCCGTCTGTGGTGGACAACGCGCTAGCCAACGTCGGTAGTATGATCGGTCCCGTGGCCATGATGATTGCCGGTATGTTGATTGCCTCACTGCCTTTGAAAGAAATCATCGCATCCAAACGCATTTATCTCGTCACCTTCCTGCGCCTGATTCTGATGCCGCTGATCCTACTGATAATGATTAAATTGTTCGGCCTGTCCCGACAAAACAGCCACAATCAAACCGTAGTGCTCATCAGTTTTCTCGCCACCATCAGCTCATCGGCTGCGACGGTTACGCAAATGGCCGTACTGTATCAAAAGAATCCGCAAAAAGCCAGTGCGATTTACGGCATCACTACGCTGCTTTGCGTAGTGAGCATGCCGCTGATGATCGCGCTTTACCAATGGATAATTTGATTAATTGCATAAACGAAAGGCCGTCTGAAAAGCATACTCCTTTTCAGACGGCCTGGTTTGCCGTTTCCAGACAGCCTTAATTTTTCGATACCGGCACACCACGCAGCGAAAAGGTGTAGGCATCAGTAATTTCCAAATCAACCATTTGGTTAATCATATCCGGCGCGCCGTTGAAAATTACCACGCGGTTGTTGGCGGTACGCGCCTGTAGTTGGTCGGGGTCTTTTTTAGAAATACCTTCCACCAAGCAGCGTTGCACCGAACCGATCATGCTTTCGTTGATGCGTTTGGTTTCCGCTTCGATGACTTCGTTTAAGGCTTCCAAACGGCGTACTTTCTCGACATTTGGCGTGTCGTCCGGCAGGTTGGCCGCAGGCGTACCCGGGCGCGGGCTGTAAATGAAGACGTAGCTCAAATCAAAAGCAATGTCTTTCACCAGCTTTAAAGTTTGTTCAAACTCGCGTTCGGTTTCCCCCGGGAAGCCGACGATAAAGTCGCTGCTCAAACATAAATCAGGGCGGATGGCACGCAGTTTGCGGATGATGGATTTGTATTCCAAAGCAGTGTAACCGCGTTTCATTGCGCTCAACACGCGGTCAGAACCGCTTTGAATCGGCAGGTGCAAATGCGACACCAATTTCGGCAAATCACGGTAACACTCGATAACCGAATCGGAAAATTCACGCGGATGGCTGGTGGTAAAACGCATGCGCTCAATGCCCGGAATTTCGTGCACAATGCGCAACAGCGTGGCAAAGTCGCAGATTTCTCCATCATCCATCCCGCCGCGGTAAGCATTTACATTTTGACCTAACAGGTTGATTTCTTTCACCCCTTGTTGCGCCAAACCGGCAATTTCGGTCAACACGTCATTCAACGGGCGTGAAAACTCTTCACCACGGGTATAAGGCACAACACAGAAGCTGCAATATTTCGAGCAGCCCTCCATAATGGAAACAAACGCGCTGCCGCCTTCCACACGTGCCGGAGGCAAGTGGTCGAATTTTTCGATTTCAGGAAAGGAAATATCCACTTGCGAATGACCGGAAGTTTCTTTATCCACAATCATTTTCGGCAAGCGGTGCAAAGTTTGGGGGCCGAACACCACATCGACATAAGGCGCGCGCTTGATGATTTCCTCGCCTTCTTGCGATGCCACGCAACCGGCTACGCCGATAATCAGGTTGGGATTTTTTTCTTTGAGCGGACGCACTCGGCCTAAGTCAGAGAATACTTTTTCCTGCGCTTTTTCACGCACGGAGCACGTATTGAACAAAATAATATCGGCTTGATCGGCTTGCGAAACCTGCTCGATGCCACCGTGTTCTTCGGCCAATACGGCCAGCATTTTTTCGCTGTCGTATTCGTTCATTTGGCAACCGAACGTGCGGATAAATACTTTTTTCATGATTGTTTGCTTGTGTTTCGTTAAGGTTGTTTGAATGTTGTTTTTTCAAAATGTTTTCAGACGGCCTTTTAGTTTTAAGGCCGTCTGAACGGTATTTTCGATGCAGGGTGGACATCCCCGCCCGCCATTTCAAAAATAACGGCTTTCAAATAACAGGTCATCGGAACATTGTAGGCAGGGTTGCCCTCCCTGCGCCGGTTTGAAAGGAGCGTAATTTATTCTGCCATAACCGCCAGTTTTGCGACTTCGTCATCTGACAAAATCCAAATCTCGCGGATCAGCCCTGACCCGTCGCGTCTGACCGCAACGGTTTTACCTGCCTGCGCAGTCAGCCGCCCCATCACGATATAGCGATCATTCTCGTCTTTGATTCTGGCCATACGCGATACCTGAACGGTCGCGCTATTACCGTCTGTCAGTCCCAAAGTCAGAATTTTCAGCCAAGAAAAACCACCGTTACTCAATTTGACATAG
This sequence comes from Neisseria iguanae, assembly GCF_003013245.1. Taxonomy (GTDB): domain Bacteria; phylum Pseudomonadota; class Gammaproteobacteria; order Burkholderiales; family Neisseriaceae; genus Neisseria; species Neisseria iguanae. The sequence goes on along the minus strand of NZ_PXYY01000026.1, from coordinate 3,609 downwards.
GGCAGTCTGACCTGTTTCAGGATAGCGACATGCATATCGTGAGGAATATCGCGCTGCTGTGCCAAGGCAGACAGCGGAACGAGTAATGCACAAAAAATAAGGATTCCGCGTAACATTATTTTCTTCTTTATAGTTAAAACAAATGGAGAAATGGATGAAAATTATAACACAAAGCATTTGAATCCAGATAGAGTATTTGTTTTTAAAGAGTAATTTTTATTTTCAATAACAATTCATGCCGTCTGAAACCAAAAACCGCTATAATGGCAATCCGTCTGCCGGGAGGAAGCACTATGAAAAATTTAACGACTGCTGTTTTGCTTGCCGCATTGCCGGCAGGATGCGTATCTAATTTCGGCGGCCGCAAACATGCGTTTCTGCACGGGCAGACCGAAGAGCATAAATGCCAAACCCACTCAGAGGGCAAACCACCCGCACCGAAATGGAAAACACGTTCGGTTCGGCCCGCGGATCCTGTTACGATTATGCAGCCACATCGGGACCACTGTATAATTTCCTGCCGACCAATATGATTTACATGGGCGGCACCCGAAAACGCTGGAAACTCTGCATCAATTACGACAAAGACATTATCAAAGACTACCGCTTCAGCTATGATGTCAAAAAAGAAAAGACGACCCCTTTGTCCGACTTTATCAAAACATTTCCCGACTTTGCCGAAAGCATTCCGGAAGCCATCCGTTAAGCAAAGCCCATTTTACCAATACTGGAAAAACACTGACAAATAAGGATAAATAACCCATGACCGACCGCAATGAAACCCTGTTTGCCCGCGCCAAAGCCATCATTCCCGGCGGCGTGAATTCACCGGTGCGCGCGTTCGGCAGCGTCGGCGGCGTGCCGCGCTTCATAAAAAAAGCCGAAGGCGCTTACGTTTGGGACGAAAACGACACCCGCTACATCGATTACGTCGGTTCATGGGGGCCGGCGATTGTCGGCCACGCCCATCCTGAAGTGCTCGAAGCCGTGCGCAAAGCGGCTCTGGGCGGGTTGTCGTTCGGAGCGCCGACCGAAGGCGAAATCGCCATCGCCGAAGAAATCGCCAAAATCATCCCGAGCGTGGAACAAGTGCGCTTGGTCAGCTCCGGCACCGAAGCCACCATGACCGCCATCCGATTGGCGCGCGGCTACACCGGCCGTGACAAAATCATCAAATTCGAAGGCTGCTACCACGGCCATTCCGACAGCCTGCTGGTGAAAGCCGGCAGCGGCCTGCTCACCTTCGGCAACCCGAGTTCGGCAGGCGTGCCGGCCGACTTCACCAAACATACTTTGGTACTCGAATACAACAGTGTCACCCAACTGGAAGAAGCCTTCGCCCAATCCGGCAACGACATCGCCTGTGTGATTTTGGAGCCGTTTGTCGGCAACATGAATTTGGTCAGGCCGTCTGAAAGTTTTGTCAAAGCCCTGCGCACTCTCACCGAACAACACGGCACAGTGTTGATTTACGACGAAGTAATGACCGGCTTCCGAGTAGCCTTGGGCGGCGCGCAATCACTGCACGGCATCAAGCCTGATTTGACCACCATGGGTAAAGTCATCGGCGGCGGCATGCCTTTGGCGGCATTTGGCGGCAAACGCGAAATTATGGCATGCATTTCCCCGCTCGGCGACGTGTATCAGGCCGGCACCCTCTCCGGCAATCCGCTGGCCGTAGCCGCCGGCTTGAAAACGCTGGAAATCATCCAGCGCGACGGTTTTTATGAAAACCTGACCGCACGCACCAGGCAGCTTGTGCAAGGCCTCACCGCCGCCGCCAAGGAAAACGGCGTGCAATTTACTGCCGACAGCATAGGCGGCATGTTCGGCCTGTATTTCGCCGACCATGCTCCGCAAAACTACAACGACATGGCACGCAGCAACACCGATACCTTCAAATACTTCTTCCACGGCATGCTCGACCGCAACACCGCCTTCGGCCCGTCGGCCTACGAAGCCGGTTTTGTCTCCGCCGCACACACGCCGGAACTGATTGACGAAACCATCGCCATCGCGCATGACGTATTTCAAGAAATGGCGAAGTAAGTATTTGATGTTTGATTGAATTAAAATGACGGTAGGCCGTCTGAAAAATAATGTTCAGACGGCCTACATATTGTGTTGCGTTCCTTACGGAACGCATTTTTTAGGAGCTGACATAGATTAACCCCAAACACCACACCATTTCCGCAGCATTTCAAGCTGCCCGGACGGTGTGCCGAAGTTAAAGCGGAACCCGCATCCTTTCAAGGACAGCGGGAAAGATTTACGGCCAACCCCATTGTATTTGCGCAAGACGCACCTAGCCCGGTTCCAACAATTTCCAATGCCGCCGATAAGGCCTGGCGCTGATGTGGGGTGAGCCGGGTGTTTTTGTGGGTGTTCATTTCAGTATTGTCTTTCCAATACGGTAAACAACGCCGGCTTTTCTTACAGCTAAAAAGCAAGGAAACTTTTTAAATTCAAGGTATGCTTGCCCCTGCGGGTAGGTCGCGTGTTCATTTTTAGAGGCTGAAGCAGATTGGCAGTCGTGCCAGACGGCAAAAATAAAGATAACCAATTGCAAATTAACAAAGAATACCCAAAGAAAACTTCTCCGGTTTTTCGTACCGGAAGCCACCGACCGTGCAGCCGCTGATATTTTGGGTATCCAACCCGGTTGGGCTATGTTGTCCTACCACAAAACCTGCCGGGTGACTGCCTGTCATTTGGCGCAAGAAGCCGGCGGGGTTTTCAGAGGCCCCACCGGGCCGGACGGGGGTTATTTTGGCGGTCGGCGCAAGGGCAAACGCGGACGCGCGACAGCAGGGAAAGCGGCAGTATCCGGCACCTTAAAGCGGCAGGGAAAGGTTGGTACCGCCGTTGTGGGGATAGCGGGAAGGATGCCTTATTTCCGGTTATCAAACAGCAAACAACACCTGACAGCATTGTTTATACCGGTAGTGACAGGGGCTGTGGCGTGCTTGATGCGGGGTAGGTTCGCGCATCAGCGCATCAACCGTTCACGGTTTTTTGCAGACCGTCAAAACCCTATACGCAGGATAAAACCACCGTTACTTCGCCGGCCCGGCAATGCCAAGTCAGCAAAGCAACCATTTACCGTATCCTTAGGCGGCACGATGGCAACTGCCGACACCGCAAAACAGTACCGGCAACCGTTTCAAACAAGCCAAGTATGACATGAAACGTTTGGCTAAAGTTGGGAAGCCCGTCGAAAAAACACTCAAAAAACAGGCAAAAACCTTATCCGGGCGAAACGGCGCACTCCGACACCAAACGGCTGCCTTGATTGCAGAATCAAAAAGCTACCACCCCAAGAGATTGCCTGTTTGTTGCCATTGATGATTTTTCGAGAGGGCGGTATGCCGCCATTTTGCCTGGCCGTACCGCTGCCGGTGCTGTAAAAGTTTCTTTTGCGCGATGTAATCGATTGCTGCCCTTATACCATCAGATCACGGCATGGAAATATCGGGGCAGTACGGCACATCCGTTTCCGGCTGCCTGTGTGCAAAACAGGTTTCCCCGTATTGCCCGGCCACAGACTGACGTCAAGCAGAGCGGGTTATCCGCAACTTAATGGAAATGGGGCAGGATAAGTTTGCGTTT
>NZ_PXYY01000025.1 GCF_003013245.1 Neisseria iguanae | reverse complement strand
ATTTTTGGGCAACCAACGCTGCTGCGGCCTGTTTGGCGGTATCGGTTATTTTTCGGGCGGTTGCTTTTGCCTTCTCTGCTTCGCTATGTTTCTGCACCTGCCGGCAGCAGTATGTTCCGTTGGCTGTGCCCGCGGCTGAGGGCGGGTTTGTGGCAGCCTATGGTTTGTGCGGTTTGGTTGCGGTAGCTTGGAAGGGCAGTATTTTTGCTCTAAGGTCGGTTGTGTGCGGCTGATATGCAATCTTTCTTGTCGGGAAAGGCAGTATGCTGCCGCATACTGACCTTTTTCTGTTATCAAAAGTTGTACTTGCTATGCGAATCTGCGGGCGTTTGTTTATTATTTCTCTTTTTATTGCTTTTAAAATAGAGACTGAAGCAGATTGGCAGTCGTGCCAGACTGCAAAAATAAAGATAACCATTGCAAATTAACAAAGAATGCCCAAAGAAAATTTCTCCGGTTTTTCGTACCGTCAGCCACAGCCCGTGCAGCCGCTGATATTCTGGGTACCCAACCCGGTTGGGCTATGTTGTCCTACCGCAAAACCCGCCGGGTGACAGCCTGTCATTTGGCGCAGGCAACCGGCGGGGTTTTCAGAGGCCCTACCGGGCCGGACGGGGGTTATTTCGGCGGTCGGCGTAAGGGTAAACGCGGCCGTGTGGCAGCAGGGAAAGCGGCGGTATCCGCCACCTTAAAGCGGCAGGGAAAAGTTGGTACCGCCGTTGCGGGAGATAACGGGAAGGATGCCTTATTTCCGGTTATCAAACAGCAAACAACACCTGACAGCATTGTTTATACCGGTAGTGACAGGGGCTGTGGCGTGCTTGATGCAGTGCAGGTTCGCGCATCAGCGCATCAACCGTTCACAGCTTTTTGCAGACCGTCAAAACCCTATCGGCGGCATTGGAAATTGTTGGAACCGGGCGAAGTGCGTCTTGCGCAAATACAATGGGGTTGGCCGTAAATCTTGCCCGCTGTCCTTGAAAGGATGTGGGTTCCGCTTTGACTTTGGCGTACCGTCCGGGCAGCTTGAAATGCTGCGGAAATGGTGTGGTGTTTGGGGATAATCTGCGCAGTTCCAAATCTTTTCCATTGTTCTTGAAAGAATAGGGGCTCGCTTTAACTTTGGCACACTAAAAGAACGGCTGAAAATTTTGCGAAAATGGTGTGAAATTTAGGGCTAATCTACGTCAGCCCTTTTCTTTATTATCAAAAGGCCGTCTGAAAATTTTTCAGACGGCCTTTAACCGGTGTTAAATCAACTTAAGCCATTGCTTCCCATTAAACCACAATATTTACCAGACGCCCCGGCACGACGATGACTTTCTTGACAGGTCTGCCTTCTGTAAATTTTACCGCGCCTTCGCTGTCCAGCGCGGCGGCTTCGATTTGCTCTTTCGAGGCATCGGCGGCTACGGTGATTTTGCCGCGCAGTTTTCCATTGACCTGAACCATGATTTCGATTTCCGATTTCGCCAAAGCGGCTTCATCGGTTTGCGGCCAAGCGGCTGCCCACAAGGTTTCTGACGGCTTTAATTCGCCCCACAAGGCTTCACAGATGTGCGGCACAATCGGCCACAACAGGCGCACGGCAGCTTCGAGTACTTCTTGCGCTACGGCGCGGCCTTGTTCACTGCTGGTGTCGGTCTTGTCAAATTGGTTGAGTAATTCCATCACGGCGGCGATGGCGGTGTTGAACTGTTGGCGGCGGCCGTAATCGTCGCTGACTTTGGCGATGGTGCTGTGCAGCTTGTGGCGCAATTCTTTCAGCTTTTTGCTCAAACCGTCTTGATTGCCGGAGAAGGCGGTCACGGTTTCGCCTTGTTTGCGGTAGTCAAACACGGTGCGCCACAGGCGGCGCAGGAAGCGGTGTGCGCCTTCCACGCCGCTGTCGCTCCATTCCAAAGATTGCTCGGACGGCGCGGCAAACATCATAAACAGGCGGGCGGTGTCGGCACCGTAGGTTTCAATCAGCGCTTGCGGATCAACGCCGTTGTTTTTCGATTTCGACATTTTTTCGGTGCCGGCGATTTTGACAGGACGGCCGTCGGCTTTGAGAGTGGCGGATACCGGACGGCCTTTTTCGTCGGTCTGTACTTCGACATCGGCCGGATTAATCCATTCTTTACTGCCGCTTGCGCCTTCGCGGAAATAGGTTTCGCACACGACCATACCTTGTGTCAGCAGGCGCTCGAAGGGTTCGTCCACATTTACCAGGCATTCGTCGCGCATGAGCTTGGTGAAAAAGCGTGCGTAAAGCAGGTGTAAAATCGCATGTTCGATGCCGCCGATGTATTGATCGACCGCGCCCCAGTATCGGGCGGCTGCCGGGCTGACCATGCCGTCTTTAAATTTCGGCGACATGTAGCGGAAGAAATACCAGCTTGATTCCATAAAGGTATCCATGGTGTCGGTTTCGCGTTTCGCCGCGCCGCCGCAATGAGGACAGGTAGTTTCGTAGAATTCGGGCATTTTGGCCAAAGGCGAACCCATGCCGTCGGGGACAACGTTTTCCGGCAACACTACCGGCAATTGGTCGGCCGGCACCGGCACGTCGCCGCAGCTTTCGCAATGAACAATCGGAATCGGACAACCCCAGTAGCGTTGGCGAGAAATACCCCAGTCGCGCAGACGGTATTGGGTTTTCGGCTCGCCCAATTGCAGACTTTGCAGTTTTTCGCCGATTTCGTCGAAGGCCGTCTGAAAGCCCAAGCCGTCGAATTCACCGCTGTTAATTAATACGCCATTTTCTTTGTCGGCATACCATTCTTGCCATTCTTTATCATCGAACTCATTGTCACCCACGGTGATGACTTGTTTAATCGGCAGACTGTATTTGTTGGCGAACTCGAAATCGCGCTCGTCGTGCGCCGGAACCGCCATTACCGCGCCGTCGCCATAGCCCCACACCACATAATTGGCAATCCATACTTCCAACTCTTCGCCGTTGAGCGGGTTGATGACGTAACGGCCGGTCGGCATACCGCGTTTTTCCATGGTCGCCATGTCCGCTTCTGCCACCGAACCGGCTTTGCATTCGGCAATAAATTCCTGCAGTTGCGGCATATCGGCAGCGGCAGCAGTTGCCAACGGATGCTCGGCGGCTACAGCTACATAAGTCGCACCCAGCAAGGTGTCGGGGCGGGTGGTGTATACTTGCAGACAGTTGGCGTAATCGCCTTCCAAACCTTGTTTGCTGCTGTCGGCTACCGGGAAACGTACGGTCATGCCACGTGATTTGCCGATCCAGTTGCGCTGCATGGTTTTGACTTGCTCCGGCCAATGGTTGAGTTTGTCCAAATCGGCCAGCAGCTCTTCGGCGTAATCGGTGATTTTGAAGTAATACATCGGGATTTCGCGTTTTTCAATCAACGCGCCCGAACGCCAGCCGCGACCATCGATGACCTGCTCGTTGGCCAACACGGTTTGGTCGACCGGATCCCAGTTGACCGTGCCGTTTTTGCGGTAAACAATGCCTTTTTCAAACAGCTTGGTAAACAACCATTGCTCCCAGCGGTAGTATTCCGGCGTGCAGGTGGCCAGTTCGCGATCCCAGTCAATCGCAAAGCCGAGGCTTTTGAGCTGGGTTTTCATGTATTCGATGTTGTCGTACGTCCACGCGGCAGGGGCGACGTTATTTTTCATCGCTGCATTTTCCGCCGGCATGCCGAACGCGTCCCAACCCATAGGCTGCATAACATTGAAACCGTTGAGCAATTTGAAACGGCTCAATACGTCGCCGATGGTGTAGTTGCGCACATGACCCATGTGCAGCTTGCCGCTGGGGTAGGGGAACATCGACAGACAGTAGTATTTTGGTTTGGACGTATCTTCCGATACATTAAAAATACGGGCTTCGTCCCATTTTGCTTGCGCCGCCGGTTCGATGGCGGACGGTTGGTATTGTTCTTGCATGATATTGGCTTCAGACGGTACGTTAAAAATCAAACAGGAATTATATAACAATCGTATCGGCGGTGTGCGTTTGTTTTCAGACGGCATAGACGTTTTTTGTTATGATCCGGCCTTTAGAACCGAATATTTCCAACCTTTCTTACGGATTTGAACAACCTCCATGGCCAAATCCATCGAACCCAATATCGCCGACCTTGCCAACGGCTGGCTCAAATCCTACCGGCTCGACTACAAGCTCGAGCAAGAATCTCTGAACACCGAAATCGACAAAGCCCTGCAAGAATACTATTCCAAAAACGGCGGCCCGGGCGGCAACCTCATCGATGCCAAATTACTGTTGCGCAGCGCAAAGAGCGGGCAGGATTACCCGATTCTGATTGAATACAAAGGCTATCTATAAAGACAAGCTGGTCAGGCTCGATGCAGACGGCAATGTCGAAAACCGCAATGCCAAAGGTGAGCCGTTGTTTAAAAATATCAACAGCTATGCCGTTAATGGCGCGGTGCATTATGCCAATGCCGTGTTGCATCACACTTCTTACACCGACATTATCGCCATCGGCGTAACGGGATACCGTGATGAAAATACAGGCGCAATCCGCACCGAAATCGGTGTATATCACGTTGCCAAAAGCAACTTGGTGTCGGCCAAAAAATCGGCGATTTCAGCGATTTGTCGTTTCTTGCCCCGCAGCATTTCGACGGTTTTATCGAAAAGGTCAGAACCCTTGCCCTATCTCCTGAAGAGCTCGACAAAATCAAAGTCCGCCGCAAGCAGGAAATCGATGTCAGCTTAAAGCAGCTCAACAACGACATTTACCAAAACGAAAAAGGCTTGGGCGAAAACGACCGCGTGTATCTCGTGGCTGCTTCGATTATCGCCACCTTGGGCGTGCCCGGCAAAGTTGCGCCTTTAGAAAAAGGCGACCTGAAATCCAGCGCAATGGAAGGCGAGCGCGACGGCGACATTATAATCCGCCGTATCAACGCCTTTTTGCAGGAAAAACACCTGCCGCCGCAGAAAAAAGACCTGATTAAGTGCACAACGGCGAGAGCCAGCTCAAGCGCGTGTTTGACAAAATCATCGATGATTTAGGCATTTACTACAAAATCGGCCTGACCACCGACTTTACCGTCAAACTGTTTAACGAAATGTATTCGTGGCTCGGCTTTACGCAAGACAAGCTCAACGACGTGGTACTTACCCCGTCTTACGTCGGCACGCTGCTGGCAAAACTGGCGCGGGTCAACAAAGACAGCTATGTGTGGGACTTCGCCACCGGTTCTGCCGGTCTGCTGGTTGCCGCCATGAATGAAATGCTGATAGATGCCAAAAACAACACTACCTCGCCCGAAGCGCTGCGCCAAAAAGAGGCCAAAATCAAAGCCGAGCAACTATTAGGCTTAGAGCTGCTTTCCAGCGTGTATATGCTGGCCATTCTCAACATGATTTTAATGGGCGACGGCAGCTCAAACATCTTAAACCAAAACTCGCTCACCGATTTTGACGGCAAATACGGCTTCGGCGACTTGGCGCTCCGGCGCGCCCTCTCGGACGGTGCGGCATGGGCAGCGGCGGATACCAGAACAGGGCGCACAATAAAGATTTGACAGTATTCATGGTGTAAACCGTTCTCGAAAAATACCGTGCGGCAGGAAGGTAAAAGAGTTGTGCCAATGCTTTAAACTATCTGCATATTCTACAGGCAAACAGGCCGTCATGAAAACATGACGCAGCATGCAGACGGCCTTAGGGTTTGCGCCGCCAACAGATCCGAGCAATAAATCCGCACCGCCTCTTGAGTTTTGCCATAAAGCCCATATTATGAACATCAATTTTAATATTTCCCAAACTTTTATACAGACCATGAGCAATAAAGATTATTACGAAATACTGGGCGTAGCCAAAAGCGCCAGTGACGACGACATCAAAAAAGCCTACCGCAAATTGGCAATGAAGTACCATCCCGACCGCAATCCCGACAATAAAGAGGTAGAAGAAAAATTTAAAGAAATTCAAAAAGCTTACGACACGCTTTCCGACAAAGAAAAACGCGCCATGTACGACCAATACGGCCATGCTGCCTTCGAACAAGGCATGGGCGGCGCCGGTGGTTTTGGTGGCGGATTCGGTGGCGGTTTTGGCGGTGCGCAAGGCTTTGATTTCAGCGATATTTTCAGCCAAATGTTCGGTGGTGCCGCAGGCGGCCGTCAGCCCGACTATCAGGGTTCGGATTTGCAGGTGGGCGTGGAAATCAGCCTGGAAGAAGCCGCTAAGGGACTGAAAAAACGCATCAATATCCCGACTTACGAAGAATGCGGTGTCTGCCACGGCAGCGGCGCGAAACCGGGTACGTCGGCGACAACCTGCTCGACCTGTCATGGCTCAGGTACGGTACATATCCGCCAAGCAATTTTCCAAATGCAGCAGACTTGTCCGACCTGTCATGGTTCTGGTAAGGAAATCAAAGACCCTTGCGTCAAATGTCGTGGCGAAGGCCGCATCAAAACCAGCAAAACCGTGGAAGTCAATATTCCTGCGGGTATCGACGACGGCCAACGCATCCGCTTGAGTGGTGAGGGCGAACCAGGTCGGCACGGCGCCCCGGCAGGTGATTTGTACGTCAACGTGCATGTGAAAGAACACAAAATCTTTGAGCGAAACGGCTTGGATTTGCATTGCGAACTGCCCATCAGCTTCGCCGTGGCCGCACTCGGCGGCGATGTGGAAGTGCCGACCTTGGATGGCAAAGTCAAACTCAACATCCCGAAAGAAACACAAAACGGCCGACGCATGCGGGTGAAAGGCAAAGGCATCAAATCCTTGCGTTCCAGTGCCACCGGCGACTTATACTGCCATGTGGTGGTTGAAACGCCTGTGAATCTGACTGACCGCCAGAAAGAGTTGCTGGAAGAATTCGAACGTATTTCCACCGGCCTTGACCGTAGCCAAACCCCGCGCAAAAAATCGTTTTTAGATAAATTGGGCGATTTGTTTGATTGATTTTTAAGCTATAATAAAAGGCCGTCTGAAAGAATTTTTTTTTCAGACGGCCTTTTATTATACTTAATTTGAGAATGGTTTAGTAAATATGACATCGGATGAGAAAAATTTCTTAAGAACAGCTGATCCGCTTTTATCAATCTATTGCAGATGGTGAAATTACTGCAAAGAAGGTGTGCGAATATTTAAGCCGCGAAGGCGGGTTATTTTTGGGAAAAGGTGAAGCGCATTATTACACTATCTGGAAACGGTTTAATCAAGATGCTGAACCTTTGGATTTTTTGTTTTTCAACCGTGCCGGTTTTAATGGCATGATTCGCTTTAATAAAAAAGGTGAATTTAGTATTCCGTTTTGCTGTAAACTTAACCGGTTTGCTTAGGTTTGTGTTACTAGAATTGTGAATCAAGTGGATAGTGTTGCCCAAATTTTAGCAATAAAATCATTTCGTTTTGCCTGTCAAAGTTTTGAACAAACCATACAGTCCGCACAACCTGGCGATTTTATCTACTGTGATTTGATATATGTTGGTCGTCATGCTGATATTTCAACATCTGGACAGAAGTTGAAGAACATCGGTTATACAATTTACTGAAGCAGGCACCAGCGCAATTTGTATTATCAATTTGGCATCATAATGATTACCGCCAAAATGATTACATTGATGCTTTATGGAATCAGTTTTACATATCTAACCACGAACATTTTTATCATGTTGGTGCACCAGAAAAAAATCGTAATCCAATGATAGAAGCTATTGTCAGTAATTTTATAGTTGCAGATATAGCTCCATCTGTTGAATCAAAACAATTGGTATTACTTGTAAGAAAAATGCCGGCTGAAAAATATTTTTCAGCCGGCATTTAGGCATTTACTATTCCAAATCCATTAAAAAAACAACCTGCCACTACCCACCCGTCAATGCCATGACCCGAATAATCTTCTTCGGATTTTCGACAAACTCGTGTTTTTCCGGCTTCATGGCAATCGCATCGTGAATGGCTTGGTCAAGTTCGGCATCAGTGCAGTTGTCGCGTAACAGGTCACGCAGTGGGGCTTTGTCTTCTTGGCCGAGGCAGAGATGAATGTTACCGGTGGCGGATAGGCGCACGCGGTTGCAGGTGGCGCAGAAGTGTTGGCTCATCGGGGTAATCAGGCCGAGGGTGAAGCCGTTGTTTTTGCTTTGCCAGTAGCGGGCAGGGCCGCCGCCGATTTTGCCTGCAAACGGGATTAAGTTGAATTTTTGGCGCAAGTCTTCCAGCACGGGTTGTAGGCTGACTTTGGCGTGTGCTTGGCCGGTGGTACCCATGGGCATGGCTTCGATGAGATTGAGAATAAAGCCGTGTTCCATGCAGAAGGCGACCATTTCGTCCAAGTCCATGTCGTTTACGCCTTTAAGCGGCACCATGTTGATTTTGATGCGCTCAAAACCAACTTCTTTGGCGGTTTTGATACCGTCAAGTACTTGCGGCAGGCAGTCGCTGCCGGTGATGTTGGTCACGCAGTCGCGGCGCAGGCTGTCGAGGCTGATATTCAAGCGGCGCACACCGGCTTGGCGTAGGGCATGGGCGTGTTTTTCGAGTTGGGTGCCGTTGGTGGTGAGCGAAATATCTTCGACGCCGGGTTGGCGGTTGATTTCGGCGGCCAAATCGGCTAAACCGTTGCGCAACAAGGGTTCGCCGCCGGTTAGGCGGAAGCGTTTGGTGCCGAGGCGGGCGAACGCGGCGGCCACGCGGCCGAGTTCTTCAATGGTCAGCCATTCTTTTGGAATGGAGAATCCTTTGAATCCTTTGGGCAGACAATATGTGCAGCGCAGGTCGCAGCGGTCGGTCACGGATATCCGTAAGTAGTCGATGGTACGGCCGAATGGGTCGGTCAGCATGATGTATTTCTAGTTATTCCGGTTTAGTTATTTGGTCGTGTTTTGATAAAAATTTATCTTTAAAATTATAGGCTTAATTTTATCGTGTGTTTGGCGGAATGGCAAAACAAAATAACCTTTTATGCTTTAGGTTTTTAATAACGGGCAACATTTGCATCTATTTGCAGCGCCCATTCGTCTATACCGCCTTGCAGATTATACAACGGCTCAAAGCCCATGTCGGCCAGATAAAGTGCGGTGTGCAGGCTGCGGATGCCGTGGTGGCAATACACTACAATCGGCAGGCCGTCGTCGGGCAATTCGTTGTGACGCAGCGGAATCAGGTTCATCGGAATATGGATGGCATCAGGCAGGACGCAGATGTCGACTTCTTCATCGGTGCGCACGTCGAGCAGATGAAACGTACGGCCTTCGTCCTGCCATTGTTTGAGTTCAATCACGGAAAGTTGTGGAATTGTCATTATCTGGCCTTTATTGAATGAAAAGTAAAACAGGCCGTCTGAAAGGAAATGTTTCAGACGGCCTTTCTTTGAGCGTGGCCGAAAAATGGTTATTCGGCAGCCTTTCAACTTAATATATTATATAGTGGCAATCTTTAAAAACCAAAGTCGCCGAAAGGTTGGTTGGTTTTGTCGTTGAGATGCGCGATTAAGGTGTCGAACAACACGCTTTGGCTGAATTCATTGCCGTTACGGGTGACGAGCAGGGCGCGTTGCACCGGTTTGTCGCCAACCACTACTACCATGCGGCCACCGTCTTTCAATTGTGCTTTTAAGGTTTCAGGTACATCATACACACTGCCGCCGACATAAATCGCGTCAAAAGGCGCACCTTCGGTGTGTTCGGCCAAGCCGTCGTTTTGCGTGTAATTAATGTTTTGGTAGCCTAAACTGCCCAACACGGATTTAGCGCGGTTTTGCTGCTCGGTATCGGGGTCGTCTGAAACCACTTCGGCTGCCAGCTCCGCCAGCAATGCGGTGGCATAGCCCGAGCCTGTACCGATTTCCAATACTTTGTCTTGTTTGCTTAATTTCAAACTCTGAGCCAAACGTGCCACGACTTTCGGTTCCAGCATTTTATGGCCGTTGGGCAGCGGCAGCTCGGTGTCGGAATAAGCCAAACCTTGCTGTGTTTCGGCGACGAAACGTTCGCGCGGAATCACCATCAAGGCATCGAGCACATTAAAATCCAACACGTCCCAAGGACGGATTTGTTGTTCGAGCATATTGAAACGCGCTTTGTCAAAGTCCATGATTGTGCTCCGTGACGGGTGTATCAGGCAAGAAATTTTATTAGGGTATGTTGTTCTAAATTTCATCATGTGGCATCTTTTCGGCATAAAAACACGCCTATTGTGTTGGAAGTGTGCGCAAGGTGTTTAAGCTTGCTGTGCCTTTCGTCCGGTATACGCGCTTTTCTGCCCGAAAATGTGCGACGCAGACGGAATGAGCCCATACCCTAAAAAACATTATTATAGAATCGAACCGGCTGTCTTGTCATATTTCAGACGGCCTATTTCATCGCATGTCGGCTGAGAATGCGCGCCAATTCGTTTAAATGGCAGGTATCGGTTTCATCAAACTGTGCCAGCTTGTCGCCATCGATATCCAACACGCCATAACAGTGGCCGTCTGCATCAAACAGCGGTACCACAATTTCCGATTGAGATAAGGATGAACAAGAGATATGGCCGGGATGTTGGCTGACATCTCCTACCACAATGGTTTCGCCGCGCGCCCAAGCCTGACCGCACACGCCGCGCCCATAAGGAATCCGCGTGCAGGCCAACGGGCCTTGGAATGGCGCCAGCACCAATTCTTGCGTATCCGCTTCAACCAAATAAAAACCCACCCAAAACCAGCCAAACGCTTCCTTCAACATCGCGGCGGTATTGGCCAAATTCGCAATCAGACGGGGTTCTCCACGAATTACGTGCTCAATCTGGGGCAACAATTCTTGATAACGTGCGGCTTTGTTTTTATTGGAAAGATGAAGCGAATGCATGATAAAAGGCCGTCTGAACAATAAAAACGGATTATAAACCAATTGTGTATCGGTTGGTAAACGGTTCGAAACCTTTGCACAATCCTATTATTGGCGTCTTTCTTTGCAACGCGTTCCTTGAATGTCCGGCTTTCAATGATGTGTCTGCACGTTCTGCGTTTACTTCGCTTCAAGCCATACTTGAATCCTGAAATTAGCAAAGGTCGCAGGCCGCCTGAAAACATTGTTTCAGACAGCCTGCATATCCAGATGAAATTCCTGCCGTTCCAATATATGAAAGATTGCTAATCATGTTGATATGAACTACACTCCGCTAAAGTTGATTTAATCTTACGGAGGAGCAAGCAACATGCAACACGAAATCGGTATGTGGGAGCAAAAATGGGTTATCGGAAACTGGAAAATGAACGGCCGCCTGCAAAACAACAACGCACTCATGCACCGTTTCCGCATTATGCCGACCAGCGAGCGCGTATTAATCGGCTTGGCCGCGCCGACCGTATATTTGTTGCAGCTGCACAACGCTATGCAGATTGTCTTGAACAACCGTATTTTGACCTGTGCCCAAGACGTCAGCCGCTTTCCCAATAACGGGGCCTACACCGGAGAAGTGTCCGCTGAAATGCTTGCCGACATCGGTACCGACATCGTCTTAATCGGCCACTCCGAGCGCAGCCTGTATTTCGGTGAAAAAAACGAAATCCAACGCCGAAAAATGGAAAACGTGTTAAACGTCGGCCTGATTCCATTGTTGTGTGTCGGCGAAAGCTTGGAAGAACGTGAAGCCGGGCAGGAGCAGCAAGTCATCGCCCACCAATTGTCAGTATTGCAGGGGCTTGATACCAAAAACATCGCTGTTGCCTATGAGCCGGTTTGGGCGATCGGCACCGGCAAAGTCGCCACCGTCCGACAAATTGCCGACATGCATGCGTTTATCCATAAACAAATCTTGTCTTTGTGCGGTGATAGTGTTAGAATCCGCATTCTTTACGGCGGAAGCGTAAAAGCTGAGAATGCAGCAGATATTTTCGCCGTGCCACATGTAGACGGCGCATTAGTCGGCGGTGCTTCCTTGTCTTATGACTCGTTTGCCGCCATCATTGACGCCGCGCAAGCATCGTAGAGAATTATGGAAGCCTTTAAAACCGTTATTTGGATTGTGAACATCATTTCCGCATTGTCCGTGATTGTGTTGGTATTGCTCCAACACGGCAAAGGTGCGGATGCCGGCGCGACCTTCGGCTCCGGCAGCGGTAGTGCGCAAGGCGTATTCGGTTCTGGCGGGAATGCCAACTTCTTAAGCCGCTCGACTGCCATCGCAGCTACCGTATTTTTCGCAACCTGTATGGCGATGGTATATATCCATTCCAACACTACGCGCCACGGTTTAGATTTCAGTACCGTGCGGCAGAGCCAACCTGCTCAAACGCAAACAGTACCTGCGCCTGCCCACACAAATACCACGCCTGCTGCGCCAAATCCGGCCTCATCCCCGCAGCAGTAATCAAAAGTTACCGGCCGACATGGTGGAATTGGTAGACACGCTATCTTGAGGGGGTAGTGATCCTAGATCGTTCGAGTTCAAGTCTCGATGTCGGCACCATCATATTTAAGAAACCGTCTGTTGTCAGGCGGTTTTTTCTGTTTGAGGTAATCGGAATGGAGGTTGATAAAGATAAAAGGCCGTCTGAATCCCCTTATTTTGGCGAACAAAATATAATCTTTCAAATGACCTTTGTAATTTATTTTAGATTATCACTGCGAATCCGCACAAAGGTCGCAAATCGTGGTGTGCCTTTTTGGGTGAGGCCGTGATAGCGGTAAGTGACGGTTGCGCCTATAGGTGGCGGGTTGTCGCGTTCTGCATCCTTGAATCCGCTGCCGATGCGGAATTCGCCGTATCGGTTGCGGCAGCCGATGGCGCCGAGCCGGCCTTGGTTTTTTCCTTTACCCTCGTAATGGCGGGTGACGATGCATTCTGTGTCATGTTGGCTTTTAAGCTTTAAGAGTTGGCTGCTGCGTCCGCCAGTATAACTTTGTTCAGGATTGCGCAGCATGATGCCTTCTCCACCTTGGGCTTCAATATGTTTGAGAAAATCTTGAGCATGCTGGGTGTTTTGCACGTGAATCTGTTCAATCACGATGATGGGTGCGGAAGGGTGAAGTTTTAGCCATTGTTCGGCGACATCAAGGCGCTGATAGAGATTGCCGCTGGCTTTGGGCACGTCAAAAACATGCAGTTTGATGTTCTGCCAATCGCTTGAAGCAGAGCGGACGGCAGAGGAAATTTGTTCGAATTGGCCGCGTGCGCTGAAAAGCTCGCCATCCAGCGGGTAAGGTGGAAAGTGACGGATGTAATCAGTAGGGGGCGTAAACGCATGGCCTTGGCGGCTGATGAGTTGTCGGCCGTTCCAATAGGCGCGCACCCCGTCGAGTTTTTCGCTCATCGCCCAGCCTTGAATGTCCTGATTTTTGTATTCTTGTGCCAGCAGTAAGTCGGCAGCCAACAGTCTGCTTGAGATGAAAAGCGTGGCGAAAATCGGTATGATAAGTCTCATGGCTTTAGTTTTCTTTTAAATAATTTTTTAAAAAACTATATTGTATTACATTAAAAGGCCGTCTGAAAATATGTATGATGGTTTAAAAGGAATCAAATCATGGCTTTACAGATTCAGATTGTTGCAGTGACGCCGTTTCGGCAGAATTGCTCGTTGTTGTGGGACGATGAAACCCATGAGGCGGTATTGACGGATGTAGGTGGTGATGTGCCGCTTTTGTTGCGGCAGGTTGCGTATAAAAATTTGAAGGTTAAAGAAATTTGGCTTACGCACGGGCATTTGGATCATGCGGGTGGGGTAGATGAATGGGTGAAACAAAGCCCCGTACCGGTTATCGGGCCGCACAAGGAAGATGCGTTCCTGCTGCAATCCTTGCCGCAAACCACGGCGCAATTCGGTTTTCCCGTGTCGCCTGCCGTTGCACCGACCCGATGGCTGGGCGAGGGGCAAACGCTGAATGTCGGCCGATATGAATTTACCGTGTTGCATATTCCGGGGCATACGCCTGGACATGTGGTATTTTATTGCGCTTCGGAAAATCTTCTGATTGCGGGCGATGTCTTGTTTTACGAGGCAATCGGCCGCACAGACTTCCCGAGAGGTAATCATGAAGATTTAATCAATAATATCCGAAGCAAGCTTCTGGTATTGCCGCCGGAGACTCAAGTTGTGCCCGGGCATGGTAGATTGACGACCATTTCACATGAAAAACAACATAATCCGTTTTTATAATTTCAACTTTAGTATGTTTTATGATGTACTCTGTTTTAGTATGTTTTATGATGTACTCTGTAAAAACTCATTAATTTAATGAAATCATCTGTTGCAATTAATAATACCTCATGTAGTATGGTTATTGATTCGTAAGTATGCGGAGTTTCTACAACAAAACATAAGGAAATGGATATGTCTTTAGATTTGGATAACTTGTTGCAAAGCCAGGTAGGCAATGTGTTGGGTCAATTTTTAACGGCAAATGGTGAGTCTGCTGAAAACAGCACGCAAGCGGCCGGTTTGGCTGTGCCGGCGATTATTGCCGGTTTGGTAAAATATGTAAGTGGTAATGCGGCCAATGCTTCAAGCCTGTTGGATTTGATTACCGGTGCCGGCGGTGCGCATTTGAATACTGCGGTTGCTGATGTCACAAGCGGTAACGGTGCGGGCAGTCTGATTGATTTGGGCAAACAATTATTGCCTAATCTGTTGGGTGGTAACGCGCCGGATATTGCCGACCAAATTGCGGTAGAAAGCGGTATTTCTAAAGCATCTTCAGGTTCTTTGTTGGCATTGGCGCTGCCTCTGGTGTTGTCGGTATTGCGCGGTAAAGCACAAAGCGAAAGCTTGAGCAGCGGCCAATTGCTGGGTTTGTTGGGGCAACAGCAAGGCTGGTTGGCACGCGTATTGGGTCCGAGCATGTTGTCGGCATTGGGTATCGGTAGCTTGAGCGGTTTGTTCGGCAGCTTAACCAATGTGATCAGCGGTTTGGGTGCGGCAGCAACGGCTTCTACAGTGAAGGCATCTATGGCAACTCCTGTTGCTGCAAAAAAATGCGGCGCAGGTAAGTGGATTGTATTAGGCTTGGCGGCCTTGGCAGCATTGTTTGCCTTCAAGAGCTGCGGCAACAAACAAGAACCTGCTCCGGCTCCTTCACCGGTTGAAGCTTCTGCGCCGATACCAGCATCTGAAATGACTGCGCTTACCGTTTCTGAAGCAACACCTGCTATGGCTTCGGCAACCGATTCTATGGTTCAGGTGGCTGATTCGGCAGTTCGCGTGTTGGTTGAAGACGGTGTGGCCAAATTCTACTTTGCTACCGGCAAAAACGACATTGCCGAAGGTGCCGATGTCATTGTTGCCGACGTGATTACCGCCGGTAAAGAAGGCAAAAAACTGGTGATTAGCGGTTTTGCTGACAGTACAGGTAATGCGGCTGCCAATGAAGAGTTGTCTAAACAGCGCGCCCAAGCTGTTCAAGCTTTCTTTGAGGCGCAAGGTGTGGACGCGGCCAATATTGAGTTGCGTAAACCTGAAAATACCACCGGTGCAGTCGGTAATGAGCAAGAAGGCCGACGTGTTGAAGTGAAAGTGGAAGGTTAACTGTAAGCCATGATTTAATGGATTTGAAGATAAAGCCGTCTGAAACGTAAACCGCTTCAGACGGCCTTTTGTTGTTATAAAACAGCGTACAGATTAATGATTGCATGAAAATTGCATATAATATTTAAGCAGAAGCAGGTATTTTTCAATAAATCCCGGATTCACCTACACACTGCCGCAGGGCTTGGGGGATGGGTATGCCGGGTAAGGTTTTCCGCCGTTGGCTTTGTTTTCCCTGATGGAGCGGTAAACGGTTTCGTGGTGCGGGCCGGTTGGGTGGTGTTTTGCCAAATGGCTGCAAACCTGCCTGGGGTCTTCGGGTAAGTATAGTCGGTTAAAATTAAACCAATACTGCGCGTTGGCACGGCTTGCCGTCTTGATTCGATTTTAATCGGCTATAAATCATCGGCGGCAGCGGTGGCCTGCCGGTCGTTTTGCGGGCATTTTGCTTTTTCTTTCCGGCTTCATGCTGTGCCGGGCGTACAAGCCGCTGTATTTGCCGTTCATGCCGTATCTGTCCGATTCACGCTTGACGGTGGTGGGGGTACTGCTGCTTTTGGACGGCTTGCGGTATTCCGGGCAAATGCCGTATTTTTGTTCCCGGGTCAGGTGTGCGTAGCGGATGGCAGTCTTTCTTGTCGGGAAGCGGTCTGTATGCCGAATACCGGCCTGTTCTTTTGGAAAGTTGTTGCACTTGCGATGGGAATCGAAGGCCGTCTGATAAATACAAACACATAATAAAGCGCTTAATCGTCAATTTCGTGTCGGATAACGCGGCCGTTGAGGGCATCAATAACAATCTCGTGTTCGATGCTTTCATCGCCGTATCTTTCTTCCACTTCAACCTCATAACGCGCGCCATGTTTGTCGTCATATTTAAAGTTGATATCCTCCACATGTCCGCCGCCGGCAACCCATAAGGCAATTTCGGCAGCGTGCTCATAGCTGATATAGCGGTCGTCATCCTCGCGGTAATGGTGGTCATCACGATCATAACGCCAATGCGGATAAGCATCGGCCGCCGCCAGCGCGGGGCTTAGCAAAACGGCTAATACGTTAATTTTTAAGCAATGTTTGAGAGTCATGTAAGATTCCTGGTGATGGTTACCTGTAATTCGGTAGTGTGGATTATAAAGCTGGCCGCTTACGCTGAGTTTGGCGGAAATTTACCGCTTATTTAACCATTGCGCACCGCAAACCGCTCCTTAAAAAGCGCTTTTAGCTAAAAATATCAATCGGCAAGCGCTAAATATTTTCAGACAGCCTTTGGTTTGATTGCAAAGTAGATAATGTGTTGGCAAGGTTAAGCGTAATAACGCGCTTCGCCTTTGCCGTCGACATTATCTGCACAACGTTTACACACGGTGGTATGGCCTGCTGCGCTGCCGACGTCATCGGTGTAGTGCCAGCAGCGTTCGCATTTTTTGCCGTTGCTGGCTTGGGCGGTCACGCTCAATTCATCGGCTTTGTGCACCTTGGCTTGGGAAACCAGCAGGGCAAAACGCAACTCTTCGCCCAAGGCTTTCAGATAGCCTGCCAAGGCTTCAGGTGCATGGATATCGACTTCGGCCTGCAGGGATGAGCCGATGGTTTTGTCGGTACGCAGCGGCTCAATCGCGGCGGTTACGGCTTCGCGCACTTCGCGCACGGCTGCCCATTTCTTCACGATTTCGGCTTCGGCTTTTTCGTTAATCGGCGGGAATTCGTGCCAAGTGTGGAACAACACGCTGTCTTCTTCGCCGCCGCCGATGATGTCCCACGCTTCTTCGCCGGTGAAACACAATACAGGTGCAATCAGCAGCACCAAGCTGCGGGTGATGTGGTAAAGCGCGGTTTGCGCGCTGCGGCGGGCGTGGCTGTCGGCTTGGGTGGTATAGAGACGGTCTTTCAAAATATCCAAGTAAAATGCCCCCAAATCTTCCGAGCAGAACGACACGATGTCTTTCACGGCAAAGTGGAAGGCATAGCGCGGGTAGTAATCTCCGGCCACCCGCTCTTGCAGTTGGCGTGCCAAAATCAGTGCGTAGCGGTCAAGCTCTACCATTTGGTCTTGCGGCACGGTGTGTTCAAGCGGGTTGAAATCCGACAAGTTGGCAAATAGGAAGCTTAAAGTGTTGCGGATACGGCGGTAGCTTTCGGTGACGCGCTTGAGGATTTCTTTGGAAATCGCCAGTTCGCCCGAATAGTCGGTCGAGGCTGCCCACAGACGCAGAATATCGGCGCCGAATTCGTTGTATACTTCTTGCGGCGCAACTACGTTGCCGATGGATTTCGACATTTTGCGGCCGTTTTGATCGACGACGAAACCGTGGGTCAGCAGTTGTTTGTAAGGTGCGCGCCCCATTGCGGCGCAGCCGGTCAGCATAGATGATTGGAACCAGCCGCGGTGCTGGTCGCTGCCTTCCAGGTACAAATCGGCCGGCCAAGTCAGCTCTTCGCGTTGTTTCAATACGGAAAAGTGGGTCGAGCCCGAGTCGAACCATACGTCCATGGTGTCGGTCAGTTTGTCGTAGTTTTCGCAATCTTCCGCGCTCAGCAATTCGCTTTTATCCAGTGAGAACCAGGCTTCAATGCCTTTTTTTTCAATTCGTTGCGCCACTCGCTCCAGCAACTCGGCAGAATCCGGATGCGGCTCGCCGCTTTCTTTGTGTACAAAGAAGGTCATCGGCGTACCCCAGTAGCGTTGGCGTGAAACCACCCAGTCCGGACGGCCTTCAATCATCGCCTGCAAACGCGCACGACCCCATGATGGGAAGAATTCGGTATCATCCACCGCTTTCATCGCATTGCCGCGCAAGGTTTTGCCGTCTGCGCCTGGTTTGTCCATACCGATAAACCATTGGCCGGTGGCGCGGTAAATCAGCGGCGTTTTATGGCGCCAGCAGTGGGCGTAGCTGTGTTCCAGCTTGGTGTTGCATAATAAGCGGTTATTTTCCTGCAGCCATTCGATAATCACGGGATTGGCTTCCCACACGGTCAAACCGGCTACGCGCGGCACTTCGTTGATGTAGCGGCCTTCGCTGTTAATTGGATTGTAAAGTCCGATGCCGTATTGGTTGCAGACGGTGTAGTCTTCCAAGCCGTGGGCAGGGGCGGTATGCACCAAGCCGGTACCGGCATCGGTGGTAACGTGGCCGCCGTTGAGCATCAGGATATTGCGCTCGATAAACGGATGATGCAAATGCAGGTTTTCCAAATGTGCGCCGGTGGTTTCAGCCACTACGGTCATGCCGTCTGAAAGGCCGTAGCGTTTCAGCGCGTCTTCGGCCAAATCTTTGGCTAAAACCAAATGGCCTTTATCCGTAGCAATCAGTTGGTACGCCACTTCAGCGCCGGCAGAAATCGCCTGGCTGGCCGGCAGCGTCCACGGCGTGGTCGTCCAAATCACGGCAAAGGCTTCGCCATCAATGCTGTTTACGCCGAAGGCTTTGGCTAAAGCGGCGTTGTCTTTGAAGAGATAAGCCACATCGATGGCAGGGGAAACTTTGTCTTTATATTCCACTTCGGCTTCGGCCAGCGATGAGCCGCAATCCAAGCAGAATTGCACCGGTTTGGCACCGCGATACAGATAACCGGCTTTGTAGATTTCGCCCAAAGTGCGCACGGTGTCGGCTTCGGTTTGGAAATCCATGGTCAGGTAAGGGTTGTCCCAATCGCCCAACACGCCCAGGCGGATGAAATCTTTTTTCTGACGGGCGATTTGTTCGGCTGCATATTCGCGGCACAATTCGCGGAAACGCGCTTTGGGCATGTCTTTACCGTGCAGCTTTTCCACCATCACTTCAATCGGCAGGCCGTGGCAGTCCCAGCCCGGCACATAAGGCGCATCAAAACCGGCTTGGGTTTTGCTGCGGATGATGATGTCTTTCAGAATTTTGTTGACGGCATGACCGATGTGGATGTCGCCGTTGGCATATGGCGGACCGTCGTGCAGGATGAATTTCGGACGGCCTTTGGTTTTGTCGCGCAGTTTTTGGTAGCGTTTTTGTTCGTACCAGCTTTTGAGCCATGCAGGTTCGCGCTTGGACAGATTGCCGCGCATTGGGAATGGGCTTTCAAGCAGGTTGATGGTTTTGCTGTAATCGGTCATGTTTGTTCCCGGATAATCAGAGGTCATGTGGTTTCAGGCGGCTTGATGCCACTTCGAATAAGCAGATACAGCGGTGGCTGCGCCTTGCCACACAGCCCGTACCGCCTTGTTTCATGCTTATTTGCAGCACTCCTTGGTTTGCAGGCCGTCTGAAAAAATCATAAAGTGTTATTGTAGCGGAATTGTATTGTTTTTATAAGGGGTTTCGCGGATTATCGGTGTGAATGGGTATGGATGGGGTGTGTTCTGTTTTTTCAGATGGCTTCTTAAGTTTCACTTGAATCAACGTTTGCGCTTCTCATAACCGCGCAGGTTCCTGTTTTTGGGTGCCGCCAAAGAAAAGCAGGCAAAAGAAAGGCAGCCGCGGTAGCGGGGCGGCAGGGGTTTCGGCAGCAGGTTCGAACACGCCGCTTACGTCGGCTGAGACAACGAACCTTTGCGCTGCCGAAATCCTGTTCTGTTAAGCGGCTCTGGCAGATAAGGTCGGTTTTTCTAGAAAATTTTTTTTGTGTGCAAGTCGAAATCTGTATGTCCGCTGCAACCTAATTCCTCTTTCCGTGTGGAGGAAGGTTAGGGAAAGGCGGATTCCGAGTTGTTCGTTTCATCAGCAAACGCCTGTTCCGTCCGGTTATGTACGGCAGCGGGTGGCAGGCAGCTCAATGGTTGGTGTCAAACATTGGCCGGAGTCTTCGATGAATACAAAAAAGCCCTCTGAAACAAGAACCTTGGATGACGGCTTCTCTTTTTTCAGACGGCCTTTTGAACATTTTCAAGGCTGCCAGTTTTTCGCCGCTACCATATCTTTCAAAATCTGTGCTTTTAAGGTTTCGATGTTGTCGAATTTTTGTTCGTCACGCAGTTTGTGTAAAAAGCGCACGTTTAGGCGTTGGCCGTATAAATTACCTTGGAAGTCAAATAAATGTACTTCCAGTTTCTGCGTTTTTTTGTCGGATACAGTAGGATTGAAGCCGAAGCTGGCGACACCGCGGCGCGTGCCGAAGCTGCCGTCTGCTTCGACCACGAATACGCCGCTTAAGGCGTAATGGTAGGGTGGCAGTTGCACGTTGGCGGTAGGGACGTTGATGGTGCGGCCGAGTTTTTTGCCGTGTTTGACTTTGCCGCTCAATACGTAATCATGCCCCAATAATTTGCGCACGTAAGCCAAACGGCCGTCTGAAAGGGCTTGGCGGACGGCGGTACTGCTGGTGCGGATGTCTTCGATGATGATGGAAGGTGTGCGTTCGGTCTGCATGCCGCTTTGGCGTTGCAGCATGTCGAAGCTGCCTTCGCGTCCGGTACCGAAACGGAAATCGTCGCCTATCAGCAGGTAGCGGGTATTGAGTTTGTTGCGCAGTAAACCGTCAATAAAGGTTTGCGCGGGCATGCCGGCGAAACTTTGGGTAAACGGCAACACCCACACGATGTCGACACATCCGGTTTGGCGCAGCAAATCCAGCTTGATGCGCAAAGGAGAAATGCGGTATGGCTGCGGTTTGCCGCGTTTTTTGGCAAAAAACTCTTTCGGTTGCGGCTCGAAAATGACGACGACGACCGGCAGGCCGAGAATGCCGGCTTGGTGCTTGAGGGTTTGCAGAATGTGTTTGTGGCCGAGATGAACGCCGTCGAAATTGCCGATGGTCACTGCCGCGCCTTGCGGACATTCGGGCGCGTGGTTTTGGCCGAGATGGATGTTCATGGTGGTGGGTGTGTGTTTGAATCAGGCGCTATTGTAAACGCAATCAGGCCGGGGATAAATGCTTCGGAACAAATATCGCGGAATCGGGTGTTGGAGGCGAAGATGTGAAACTTGGATTCGGATTAATCCGAGGAGTAAGAAAAGCCGGCGTTGTTTGCTGCCTTTGAAAGACGATACTGAAAAAGGCATCCGCCCTGCCACGCTATAATGTCAAGCCGTTTGGTGCATTCCCAAGCAGGCACGATTGCAACCGATCCTACCGAAAACAGCAACAGTCACTGTTTCAAACAAGCCAATATGAGATAAAATGTTCGGTTAAAGTCGGAAAGGCAATGAAGGAAAACCTACAGAACAGGGTGGATGCCGCCATCAACCCTGTCCCGGTGAAATGACGTGTTCCGACGCCAAACGGCTGTCTTGACGGCAAAATCGAAAACAAACCGGTCCGAGAAATTACCTGTTCGTTGCCCTTGATGATTTTTTACATGAATTGTATGTGGCTGTTTTACCTGACCGGACAGTCGAAAGTGCTGCCGAGTTCCGGCGCGAGATGGCAGATTGTCGTTCCTATCCCCATGCGTTTATTCCGACAACGTTATGGGATATCGGAGCCGTGCGGCTCATCCGTGGCGGTTGCCTGCGTGCAAACAATATCGGTCAGAAGTTTGCCGGTCTTGCCCGGCCGCAGACCGACGGTAGGGTCAAACACATTATCCGTAGCTTAATGGAACAGCAGCATGATCGTTTCCTTTTCAGGATTCGGGACACCGGCAAAAAGAGTGCTGCCGTTCGGTGATACAGTTAAGCCGCACAATGATTTGAAGGTGATGCGCTTTTGGGGTGTTGCAGGTTTTTCCACATCAGGCCGTCTGAAACGTTTCAGACGGCCTGATGTGATTTAGTGACCGTTTACTTTAACCGGATTCACTTGGTAGCCGGCTTGGCGCAGGCGCACAATCAAACCGTGTTCGCCGAATAAATGTGCGCCGCCGACGGCAATCAGGGTCGGGTTTTGCGGTAAGCTGCCAATCAGCTTCGGCAGCCATGTCTGATTGCGTTGGATGAGTAGTTTGTCGTACATCAGCTCATGCCAGAGCCTGTGGTCTTTGGGCGGCAGAAACTTCAATTGGTGTTCAGGATTGGTGATTTCCGACCAGATTTTCTTAGCGCGCTGGTGGCGGTAATCGTGTTCCAATATGATAACTTCGTTTAAAAAGCTTGGTAATGTTTTTCCAGCGCGTCAAATGCGCGGATAACGGCATGGTCGGGCAGGCAGGTAAAATAGCTGAGTTGTGCTGTGCCTTCCAACGGAATAACCGGTTTGCTGCGCTTTTTGGCGCGCTGAATCAGGAGATTGTCAATCCCGTATTCATTAAGAGTAGCCTTTGGGATTGAAGGTGCTTTGTGTCAGCAGCCAAAATGCCCACGGTCTGATTCGGGTGTCGGGTAGGGTAGTGACAGGTTTTTGGCCGGCAGATAAGACTTTTTGCAGCCGCCGGATGCGTGCAGCCCCAAACTTTCTTTCAAAGGTCGGGCATCGGCCATCATGCGCAGCGTATCGGCAGCGGTCATGCCCGATTCATCGCTTTCGACCACCAGTTGGGGTATGCGGTCGAGGGTGGCGGTAGGCAGCGGGTAGGGTGGCGTTGGGTTTGCCGACGTGTATGGTGCCGAGCAGATAGGAAACCGGCCGGCTGGGTTTGCTGATTTGATAGAGAAAAGTATCGGCGTCGGGTGTGTCTTGAGCCAATGCGGAAGCGGCAAACAACCATAAAAACAAATAGAAAAAGTAACGCATGCTTTCAGACGGCCTTTGATTTGGGAATCACAGGAAAGATAGTGTATTGGACCGTCAAATAGATTTACATTTCTTGACATTGAAACAATTCGCACCCTGATTTATTCAGGGTATTTTGTTTAATATTAAACAGATTTCTGTTTTTATTTTCTATTTATTTTTCAGTAAATTAAAAATCTGGGGTGGAATTGTTCATTAAATTTTCATTTATACCTTTCAAGTTCAAAATCTTGGCCATTGGCTAAAAGCGTAAATGCTATTACGGCCAGCTTACGCATGAGCGCGATAAGTATCAGCTTTATGGGTTTTCCTTTGGCTTTCAGACGGCTTATAAAATTGGGAAAAACATTGCAACGGTAGGCAACAAGTGCAGGCATATATAGGCTTTTTCTGATGTCGGCATTTCCTATCTTTGATATTCGGCTTTTGCCTTTTACGCTGGTTCCTGATTGGTGGTCTTTTGGGCCAAGGCCAAGATAGGCCGTCTGAAAGTATACCGGCGCTTCAGGCGGCCTTAAACAGAATCATCAACTCGGGCGGATTACCACCAGAACGGATGGTAAAACGGCCGATGCCAGCCCCAATCGTCGTAGTAGTCACGATAATAGCGGACTTCCCGTAATTTTTGTTGCGCAATATGGTTTTGCCACGCCAGTTTGTAGCAGGCCTGGAACATCGGGTCGGCGACTTTATCAACGTATTTCAAGCGGAATTCCTGCTGCTCTTTGTTGGAAAGAACGGCAGGCTGCTCGGCTTGTTCAAACTGTTTTTTCATCAAAAGCGCGGTGTCTTTGTCGCACTGGGCGGCTAAAGCCACTTGCAGGTTTTGCTCGTAACGTTTTTGAGCGGCGGCACGCGCGGCTTTTTGCCCGGGGGTGGCGGCGCAGGCGGCGATTGTGGAAATTGCGCTTAAAATCAATAAGGTGTGTATGTTTTTCATGTGATTCTCCTGATTGAGAAGATAAGGTTAATGTACGCCATTTTGTTGTGGTTTAGCAAGCAGTAATATTTGCGGCCTATGCCCAGCCAAGGTCGGGGAGCGGTGTTATGATCCTGTTGGAAAATAAACATCCGGGACTTGAAGATGTTTGAAAATAAAGATGGAGGCTGCCCATTCGAGCCGGGTTATTTTGTGGATGCAGCAAAAGCGTTTTCGGGGCAGCTACGGCTTTTCAATATAGTCGGAGACGGTTTATTTGCTGATTTTCGGATTGTCTGGCGCAACGGCATTTCAGGTTGATTTGAGTTCCAGGCAGTTTATATTGTCATCTTTGGCATTGTTTTACTGTGTTTTATCATGGGTATGCATAATGCGGTGATTACTTTGCTATCAGGTGGCTCGATTTGATTGATCATATGACAGGTTCCGCTACTGATTTGGGAATCGAATTGTCGAAGGTGATGTATGACTCGAAAAAGCATCATCCGCGATTGGATTGCCGTATCCATGCAGATAAGCCGGAAATGTTGCTGTCAGGTTTGATGGCAAACTTTGTCTTAGGCAGCATAGCGGGGCTTTGGGTTATCGGGCGGGTAGCCATCATTTTTCATTGCCTGTTGCGGTGGTGTTGTTTGTGCCGGATGCGGGTTCGGTGGGCGATGATGTGAAGGTCAGGCTGAAATTTATGCTGGCGGGCTGGCATCAAAAACATCATGCAAATGTGAAGGAATAAGGCATATTAAGGCATATAGAGAAGGGCAGTCTGTCTTAATTAGAGGGATAAGCGGTATGATGGGACAGGAAAACTGTTAGCGCATGAATAGCTTTGTAATATCGGGTTAAACGTGCTTTTAAGCATTTGAAATATTGGTTAATATAACAATATTTGTAAAATTGGCTGAACGAGAATCAAAGTCATCTACCTATTTTCAGACGGCCTTTAATTAAGACATTAAGACGCGTTTTTATCGAAAGGAAAATCATGAAATTCTTGAAACCTTTAACGCTGGCCATGGTGGCGGCTCCTTTGGCTTTGGCAGGCTGTGTGACCAATCCGACTACCGGCCAGCAGTCTGCCAGCAAAGCTGCCGTTTACGGCCTGGGCGGCGCGGCCGTGTGCGGCATCATCGGTGCTTTGACCCACGGCAGTAAAGGCGCGCGTAACTCAGCCTTGGCTTGTGGCGCGATCGGTGCAGGCGTGGGCGGCTACATGGATTACCAAGAGAAAAAACTTCGTGAGAGCTTGGCCAACACCAACGTCGAAGTAGAACGTCAAGGCAACCAAATCAAACTGGTTATGCCTGAAAATGTGACCTTCGCCACCAACAGCGCAACTTTGAACACCAGTGCGCAAAACGCTTTGGCCGCTGCGGCGCAAACCCTGGTTCAATATCCGGACACTACTTTGACGATTAACGGCCATACCGACAACACCGGTTCTGATGCCATTAATGAGCCGTTGTCACGCAACCGTGCGCAATCCGTGGCTTCTTACCTGCAATCGCGCGGTGTGGACGGTACACGCTTGACCACTGCCGGTTACGGTTCACGCCAACCAATCGCGTCTAATGGGACTGCCGAAGGCCGTGCGAAAAATCGTCGTGTTGAAGTGTTGATCAATCCTGATCAAAACGCCATCCGTGCTGCGCAACAACAAATGTAACCCTTGTTGGAAACAAACAGGCCGTCTGAAAGGATTCGGACGGCCTGTTTGTTTATGATGGAAATGAATGGTTACCAAATGCCGTTAAACGTTTGCGCAGGTTTCCAAAATGCCCATTTGGATTTTGGTGTGATCACTAATTCGCCGCCGTTTTCGCCGTCGGTAGCGATGGTGAACTGTTTCAGACGGCCTGATTGCAAAGCTTGTCACAATCTCGCAAACCAGCATGTTTTTCAGTGTTGCGAAACTTCCTGATAGGCAAACACATCACCGGTTTGCTCGGTCACGACCAAATCATCTAAGAAAATCAGGCCGTCTGAAATAGAAAGGTTTGATCTGTCCGCCAAATTCAGATAGGCATCAAAATTATCAGGAACATCGATGCACTGATGCGGATAAAATCACGCCCACGGTCTGCTGCTGGTGGGCAGTGTAGCCCTGTATATTCTGCCACAGTCACAAGCTGTTTGGAGGGAGCTTGATGGTTTTGGCGTTGTCGGTTGAGCGGGTGATTGTGCAGCCACATTTGGATTTCAGTTTGTTTGTTAAGCCATTGCAGGGCATCGCGGCCTTCTGCTTGATCGGCCGTACCGATTTGACCGCAAATATCCCATAGCGGTGCGACCTGCCAATGACTTTCAGGCGGCATGGTCACGAGCTATAAGTCAGGCCGCAGTTATGAAATTGCCAATGGTCTTCCCGATAAAATGCGCTCAATTCGCGGCAAAGCCGTTCGGCTTCTTTCGGCTTGAATATTCAAATGTTCGCCGCTGATGATGCTGACTCGGTGTATGCCCATCTGCTACTATAACGGATTGGCAAACGCGGCTGCTTGGGCCGGGCTCAATATTGAGCGTGTGTTTCGCATGTGCCAACAAGCTGTCGGCCGCAGATAGCGGCTGTAAAATTCGGATGGTTTTTATGGGATTTTCTTCAGACGGTCATAGCGCAAGATTTGGTTAAATGCGGCAAGTTCCAGTGGCGGCGGTATCTTGTCGCTGCGGTGGTTAAGCGCAAGGATGGAAAGAGTGAGTTTCATAAGGACAAGGTCAGGCGAAAAGGCTTATTTTACGCCATATTGAACTTGATTCAATGCGGGAAGAACCATATAAATGAGTGTTGGAAAAGAGTAGGTTGTGGGCAATTTATTATGCGGCACAGCTGTTGTTTTACCGAAATGAAATGATTATTTTAGATTAAGATTTTTAAATATTTTCAAGAACCGTGCGGTTTTTCCGCGTCTTTCGGTATCCTTGCGGCATCCAAAATCCCCAAAATGGTCTTCACGCAAAAAATAAAGGAGCTTAGGAATCAAACTCATAAAACTTTAGGTAAGCTTCTGATATCTATATTAAAAACAAGTACCCAAAGCCCGGTAAACTTTCTGAGCAGAAATTCCGGCAAATATTACGCCTTTCTGCCTCAGGTTTGACTGCTTCCGACACAGCCGGATTAAC
>NZ_PXYY01000024.1 GCF_003013245.1 Neisseria iguanae | reverse complement strand
GATTTGGGGATGCTTTGAAAAATTCCTTTTCCCGACCATCTGTAGAAAGTGCGCAACAGGGAATTTGCTTTGTCCAAAGGGGGCGGAATGCCTTCCCACGGTATGCCGGTCCTTACGCGGTAGCGTATGCCTCCTACTTTCCGGTGCAGGTTTTTCTTGTGGCAGAAAACGAAATAGTCAGCGGCTTTGAGCGGTATCCGTCAGTTAATCGTGTTTGAAGGATGGCAGTTAAGTGTGTTCTGTCCGGCGGCAAAAGTTTAACTTATCTGCCTTTCTTTTGTCCGTATTGCTTTATACAGGTAATTTTCAGGATGCCCTAGGACAGCTTTTAAAAAATTATGTTTCAGAAGTGTGAAAAGCTATACACAAACTTTGTGGATAACCTTGTGGGTAAGCCTTTCATAAACCAAAAAAATGGTTTAGCGACAATCATGCTGTTAAGTTGCTTAAGAATTAATCAAATTAAATTCAATAAAATCAATATTTTATTTTTTATAAAGATTTTTGGCTGTCTAAAAATAAAATTTCCAAGTAAAACAAAGTGCTGCAAAGGTGTGTATAAATTTTTGTTGACAGCTGAAAAATTATTAAATTATTGCCAATAGCGTTACAATAGCCGTTTACTTTGAATATTCGAACCAGACATCATGAAAGCCAGTCAATTTTTTATCTCTACGCTGAAAGAAGCGCCTGCGGAAGCTTCGCTTGCCAGCCATCAATTAATGTTGCGTGCCGGTTTGATTAAATCGGTAGCTTCGGGTTTGTATACTTGGATGCCGATGGGTTTACGCGTGTTGCGTAAGGTGGAAAATGTGGTCCGTGAGGAAATGAACCGTGCAGGCAGCGTGGAATTGCTGATGCCGGTGGTACAGCCTGCCGAATTGTGGCAGGAGTCAGGCCGTTGGGAGTTTTATGGTAAGGAATTGCTACGCTTGAAAGACCGTAAAGATGCTGATTTTTGCATGGGGCCGACTTGTGAAGAAGTGATTACGGATATTGTGCGCAAGGAAATCAGCAGCTATAAGCAATTACCGAAGAATTTCTACCATATTCAAACCAAATTCCGTGATGAAATCCGCCCACGCTTCGGCGTGATGCGTGCGCGTGAGTTTGTGATGAAAGATGCGTATTCGTTCCATGCTGATTTTGAATCTTTGCAGGTGACTTATCAGGATATGTATGACGCTTATTGTCGTGTGTTTAACCGTTTAGGTTTGGATTTTCGTCCGGTGGCAGCGGATACCGGCAGCATCGGCGGTACCGGTTCACATGAATTCCAAGTGTTGGCCGACAGTGGTGAAGACGTGATTGCGTATAGCGATGTGTCTGACTATGCAGCCAATATCGAATTAGCGCCGACACTGCCGTTGAGCGGTGAGCGTTCGGCGGCACAAACTCAATTGAATAAAGTGCACACGCCGGGTGTGAAAACAATTGCGGCTTTGGTTGAATTTTTGAATATTCCGATTGAGCAAACGCTGAAATCGATTGTAGTTGAGGGCCAGGAAGAAGGCGAAATCGTGTTGCTGCTGCTGCGCGGTAATCATGAGTTCAACGACATTAAGGCGGAAAAATTGGCTGGTGTGAAATCGCCTTTGAGTATGGCGGCGCCGGAAACGATTTTGGCGCAATTCGGTGCCAATGGCGGTTCATTAGGGCCGGTCGGCTTTAAAGGCAAGATTTATGCCGATTTTGCCACTGAAAAAGGAGCAGATTGGGTCATTGGTGCCAATGAAGACGACTACCATTATACTGGCTTTAATTTCGGCCGTGATTCGGCAGAACCTGAGTTTGTCGATTTGCGCAACGTTGTCGAAGGCGATGCCAGTCCAGATGGGAAAGGCCGTCTGAAACTGGCGTGCGGTATTGAAGTAGGGCATGTGTTCCAATTGCGTGATAAATATTCCAAAGCCTTAAATGCGTCTTTTTTGGATAATAACGGCAAGTCTCAAATCATGGAAATGGGTTGCTATGGCATTGGTGTCACGCGCGTGGTTGCGGCAGCGATTGAACAGAATCATGACGAGCGCGGTATTATTTGGACACCGGCCATGGCGCCTTTTGAAGTAGTGATTGTGCCGATGAATTACAAAAAATCCGCAGCGGTGCGTGAGGCGGCTGACCGTATTTATGCCGAACTGCAAGCGCAGGGCGTGGATGTGTTGTTAGACGATCGCGATGAGCGTGCAGGTGTATTGTTGAACGATTCTGAATTGCTGGGCATTCCGCATCGTATCGTGGTTGGTGACCGTGGTCTGAAAGGAGGAAACGTCGAATACGCGCAACGCCGTGATACCGAATCACAAAGTGTTGCAGCAGCGGATGTGGTCGCTCAAGTGGCTGCGGCTTTGAAAGCTTGAGTATTGATTCATTAAGGCCGTCTGAAAACATATTTTCAGACGGCCTAACAAAACAGGGCAGAAAATTTATTCTGCCCTGTTTTGTTTGTGTGTACAGATTGAGGGTTATTCCTTATCCTCTTTTTTGCTGTCTTTTTTCGGAGCCGGTTTTTTTGCGGCCAGACCTAAAGATTTTTGCCATTCAGTTGGGTTTTTCACCAAATCCAAGGCTTTGCGCAATT
This sequence comes from Neisseria iguanae, assembly GCF_003013245.1. Taxonomy (GTDB): domain Bacteria; phylum Pseudomonadota; class Gammaproteobacteria; order Burkholderiales; family Neisseriaceae; genus Neisseria; species Neisseria iguanae. Next base: position 24,966 of record NZ_PXYY01000024.1, on the reverse strand, counting down.
GGTCGTCTTTGGCTGGATTTGGTGTACGGCGGGCGATGATGTCTTCTTTTTTTTCCTTATCGGTTTTCGGTTTAGTCTCCTGTTTTAATGCATCTTCTACCGTTTCGGGAATCTTATTGCTGCTGTTCACATCTGCACCACCCAACGGATTGCCGATGTGACCGATCAAGTCGGCTTCACGGCTTTCATAGGCTCGGTCTTTGTCTTTGATTTCTACGTCCGGTACAATGCCTTGCGCCTGAATCGAGCGGTTGTTCGGGGTGTAATACAGAGCGGTGGTCAGTTTGACCGCGCTGCCGTTGGACAACGGAATCACGGTTTGAACCGAACCTTTACCGAAACTTTGCGTCCCCACGACCACGGCACGTTTGTGGTCTTGCAGCGCGCCGGCAACGATTTCCGAAGCCGAAGCGGAGCCTGAGTTAATCAAAACCGTCATCGGAATGGTTTTCAATTCTGCAGGCAGACCGACAAGCGGGTCTTTGCTGTTGGATAAAATGTAATCTTCAGGTGTGGCTTTCAGCACCATTCCGGCTTTACCGTCACGGCCTTTGGTACTCACCACATTCACATCGGCCGGCAGGAAGGCGGCCGAGACACCGACCGCACCATTCAGCAGGCCGCCCGGGTCGTCGCGCAAGTCTAAAATCAAGCCTTTCAATGGTGCACCGTTTCGCTTGGTCAAATCTTTGGCTGCGTCATTCACCCCGGCAATGGTGTGCTCTTGAAATTGGGTCACGCGGATATAGCCGTAGCCTGGCTCGAGTAGATGGTGGCGCACGCTTCTGACTTTAATGATGGCGCGGGTAAGGTTGACCACAATCGGTTTGTCAGCATTTTTGCGCGACAGGGTCAAGGTGATTTTGGTGCCCGGTTTGCCGCGCATTTTTTTTACCGCTTCGCTGACGGTCAAGCCGCGCGTTGAGGTATTGTCGATTTTGACGATGAAGTCGCCGCTTTTAACACCGGCGCGTTCGGCCGGCGTGTCTTCAATCGGCGCAACCACTTTGATGAAGCCGTCTTCTTGGCCGATTTCCATGCCCAAACCGCCGAATTCGCCGCTGGTGTTTTCTTTCAGGTCGGAATAGCCTTTTTTATCCATGTATTCGGAATGCGGATCGAGATCGGCCACCATGCCTTTCATCGCGCCTTCGAATAATTCTTCATCGGATTTGTCTTGGTAATAATTGGCTTTGATTTGGCCGTAAACTTCGGCCATGGTGTGGATGGATTTTACCGGTAAAAATCCGTCTTTACCGGTTTTCCCAGCGGCAATGCTTTGAACGCTGAGGCTGAGTGCCACGCCGCTGAATGCGCCCAAGGTGTAAAGTGCAACTTTTTTCAGAGTGGATTTCGACATTATTCTTAACTTTCTTTGTGTGCTTTTGAAGCCGTCCGAATTGATTGATATTTTTTCAGACGGCCTAAATCATCATTCGTGAAACTTTAGGCGATTTGGCCTGATGAAACAACCGTTTTAGGGTAAAAAAATGCTAGCGACTGTTTGCTTTTCAGGAAATCATGCTTTTTTATCATCGTAATAAAACATTCGGACGGCTTCCATACCTTGAATCGGGGTATAGGGGCCGTTTGAAAATCAGTTAATCCAAGAGAGCGGATTCATATTTTGGCCGTTATAGCGGATTTCCAAATACAGACCTTCTTCGCCGCTTGGCAAAGTGCCGCTGGTCCCGATTTTATGGCCTTGGCCGACGCTGTAACCTTTTACCACGCCGATTTCATTCAAGCCCGAATACACGCTGACGTATTTGTCGCCATGATCGACCACCACCACATTGCCGTAGCCTTCTAATTCGCCGGTATACACCACATTACCCGCGGCAATGCTGTTTACGGCGGCAGGCGGTGTGGTGTAGAACACGCCTTTCCATATTTCGCCGCTTTCGCGCCGGTGGCCGAATAGGCCGGAGAGCATGCCGTTGATCGGTTTTTTCAGACGGCCTTGCATGCGGCTGAAGCTGTTCGGATTACTGATGGTCATGAAGCTGCCGGATTTTGGCGCCTGCAGTTTCATGTCTTCGTCGGTGAGGTTGGATAGGGCGGCACGCTCTTGTGCGGCTTTTTCTTTGTTTGCCTTGGCGGTCTGGCGGGCTTTTTCGGCTTTGGCCAAACGTGTTTCCGCCGCCTTTTTACGGGCTTCGGCCTCTTTTTTTCGCTGCTCGTTTTTTTGTTTGTCCAAGTCTTTAATCAGATTGTTCAGACGTTGTTCATTGTCTTTTTGAGCCGCCGATTTCCTGGCTTCTTTGGCTATGGCGGTATTTTGGCGGCGGCTTTCTACCTGCTCTGGGGTGTTTTTCGCGCCTTGTTTTTTTAATGTGGCTTGCGCATTGGCCTGTAATCTTTTCAGACGGCTTAATTCATTGTTGATTTTGGTTTCTTGTGCGGCTAATTCTTTTTGTTGTTTTGCCAAGCCTGCCATTACTTTTTCATTGGAAGCGTTGATGTAACGGGTATAACGAAGGAAGCGCGTTTTTTGACCTGGCTCGGCATTTTTCAAAAACAGGGCAACGGCGTTGGGTTGGCTGTTTTTGTAGTTGCCGGAAACAAAACGTGAAATCTGCGCACGCGTGTTGCCCACTTCGGCTTTCAGACGGGTGAGGTTTTTATCCAATTGTTGCAGCGTGCCCCACGCGCCGCGCTGTTGGCGGTTGATGTTGGATAGGCTGTTGCGGGTTTGTTGCAGCTTTTTCAAATCAGCATTGACGCGAACCAAGAAACCGGCCGTGCGTTTGTTCAAGGCTTGTTTGACTTCTAAATCATTGGTGGCGGCACTGACGGCGGCGCGCAGTTCGTCGTTGTCGTTGCTTCGTGCAGCAGTTGTTTTTTTATTATTAGCGGTTCTTGCTTTATAGGCTGATTTGCCGGTTTCTGCTTTGTCAGCGGCTTTTTTTACTGATTCTTTTTTTACCGGCTCTTTTTTTGCAGGTTGTTTGCTTGATTCTTTTTTGCTGTCTTTTTTAGCGGCGGTTTCTTTTTTAGCCGCTATTTTTTTATCGGATTTTTTCGCGTTGTTTTCTTTTTCGGCCGATTCTTTTGTGCTTTTAGCAGCGGTTTTCTTTACTGCTTGTTCTTTGGCTTTAGACGTTTCCTTTTGGGTATCTGTTGCGTTACCGTTACTTTTTTTGTTGCCGGCTTTATTGTCTTTTTTTGCAACGGCTTTTGTTTTTTCTTTGGCTTTGTCGGCCGAAGTTTTGCTGTTGCCCTTTTTGTCTTTGGCTGCTTCTTTCGGCGCGGTTGCTTTTTGGGCCGGAATGTTTTTTTTAGCGGCGGCGGCTTTTTCTTTGGCTGATGATCCATTGGCGGCAAAAGCAGGAGCAGCGAAACACAGCAATAGGGTGAGTAAAAGAGGTTTGTAACGCATGATGTATTTTCTTAAAGTCAGTAAAAGCAACAAAGGCCGATTATACTGATTGTCAGGCCGTCTGAAAATGTTATTTAAACGTGTTTCACAAATGCTTGCAATCTTATCAAACAGTCTTATATAGTACCCGTGAATTTTTATGGATGAAAAAGTCGTGATGTTGAAAAAATCAGCGTTGGCCTCGGTTGCAGCGGCATTGTTGGCGGCTTGCGGCGGCAGCGATTCGGATAAAATCGGTAAAGCCAGCACGGTGTTTCACATGCTGGGTAAAAACGACCGCATTGAAGTGGAGGCATTTGATGATCCTGATGTGCGCGGTGTGGCATGTTACGTTTCTTATGCCAAAAAAGGCGGGTTGAAAGAAACCGTCAATTTGGAAGAAGATGCCAGCGATGCTTCGGTATCGTGTGTACAGTCGGCCAATATTATCCGTTACAATAGAAGTGGCGGTAAAGAAGCCGAAACAGGTCTTCAAACGTAGTGCGAGCGTGGCATTTAAGAGCCAGCAGATTATCCGTTATTACGACCCGAAACGTAAGTCTTTTGCGTATTTGGTGTATAGCGATAAAATCCTTCAAGGCTCGCCGAAAAATTCTTTAAGTGCGGTTTCCTGTTTTGACGGACAGCGCGTGGATGAGAAAGAAATTACCGGTTTGGCCAATAAGCAGGTTCACGGTGCGTGTATTGTCGAAGTGACGGCACCTGCGCAATCTGGATAATCAAGAGAATATATGAATTTAGCAAACTATTTTTTAGTTGCCATGCCCGATATGGACGACCCTTTTTTTCAAAACAGTGTAATTTATGTTTGCGAACATGGTGAAGAAGGTGCATTGGGCATCATTATTAATAAACCGTCGCCGATTACGATGGACATGATTTTTGCGGTCAGTGCCCGCAATATTCCGTTGCGCATGCAGCATGAGAGCGTGATGATGGGCGGGCCGGTGCAGGTTGACCGCGGCTATGTGGTGCATACGCCTTTGGGCAATTGGCAAAGTACGCTGACGGTAACCGGTCAAATCGCGCTGACTTCTTCGCGTGACATTATTGAGAATTTATCCGAACCCGGTGCAGTGGATAAGGCTTTGGTGAGTATTGGTTATTCAAGCTGGAGCAAAGGACAGTTGGAACGCGAGCTCGCCGATAATGTGTGGCTGACCGTGCCTGCCGACGAGCATATTTTGTTTGATGTGCCGTATGAATACCGCTATGCTGCCGTTTTTGAAAAGCTCGGCATTCGGCCTGACTGTTTGGCCATGGGAGCGGGGCATGCTTAAAGCACCCAAAGGCACCACGCTGGCATTCGATTTCGGTAAAGCACGAATCGGCGTGGCGCAGGGCGATGCCGAATTAGGCATGACGCACCCGCTGGACACTGTCGCCGGCCACAGCAACGAAGCCAAATTTGAAGCCATTGCCAAGCTGGTAAAAGAATGGCAGCCGAGTCAGCTGGTGGTCGGCTTGCCGACTCATACCGATGGCACCGAGCATGAACTGACGTGCTTGAGCCGTCAGTTCGGCCGCCGATTACAGGGGCGGTTTAATCTGCCGGTGTATTGGGTGGATGAGCGCATGTCGTCGCTGTACGCCGGAAGTTTGCTCACGCAAGCGCAGGTATTCGGGAAAAAACAGAAATCGGTGTTGGACCAAGTGGCGGCGCAAACGATTTTGCAGGTTTTTTTTGAGAGCGGTGCGGTGGAATATTGTAATGGCCGCGAAGTCGAAAACGATAAATAAAGGCCGTCTGGAAAAAGCTGGTTGCTTTACTACAGCATTTTTCGGCCGGCCTGCGTTTGTCTGCGTTAAGAAGACAGGTAAAAGCCACGGTGTTGCTAGACTCAAGCCGTTTCGCAATAATACATAATATAAAGGATAAATCATTGCTTTATATAGATAATTTGTTGAACGTGACCCATCCAAGCCCTGAACAACAATAACAACGGTTCCGCCCAAAATCCGGTGGTTGATATGGCGGTAGATTTGGTGCGGCAGCAAGGCGGTGTGGGCAATTTGATTAACCGATTGCAACAAGGTGGTTTGGGCGACGCGCTGGGTAGCTGGGTTTCCGTTTCCCAAGACAATGCGCCGGTATCGGGCAACAAATTACAAAAAGCCTTAGGCAGCGGTGTCGTCAGCCAAGTCGCTCAAAAATTCGGCATCGACAGCCGGCAAGCCAGCGATTTGTTGGCACAAATTTTGCCGAACTTGGTTGACGGCGCCACGCCCAACGGCAATCCGCAAGAGGCTGACGGTTTTGGCTTGGACGATATCGCTTCATTGGTGTTGAAAAACTTCATCAAATAAGCCATCCGTCAAAAGACCCGGACAATGAATATCCAACTTTTTGTTAATGCACAGGCCGTCTGAACGCTCAGACGGCCTGTGCATTAATGGGTAAAACTGTACACCGCATATCCGATGACAGCCAGAGCCACCGTACCCCAGCCCAGCATTTCAATATAATGGCGGATTTTATCGGCGTATTTCTCACCACCCCAAGCCGATAATCTGGCGACAAAGAAGAAACGGGTAAAGCGCGAAACCGCCGCCGACAACACAAACGGTAAAAAAGCCATGTTCATTACGCCTGCGCAAATGGTGAATACCTTAAACGGAATCGGCGAAAACCCTGCCAAAAACACCACGACCACCCCCCAAGTCTCAAACCAAAGTTGCGCCTGATCGAATTTCGTCTGCAATCCCCAGTTTTGAATGTAGCCTGACACCCAATCGAATGCAAAATAACCGACGGCATAACCGATCATCCCGCCCAAAACCGATGCCAAAGTGGTGTAAACAGCAAAACGCAAAGCTTTTTTCGGCTCGGCCATCGACATCGGGATCAGCATCACATCCGGAGGAACAGGGAAGAAAATGGCTTCGATAAAGCTGACAAAACTCAACCAGAATGGTGCAAAGCGGTGTTTCGACCACTGCAGCGTTTTGTCGTAAACGGTTTCAAAAATTTTCATTAAAGGGCTTTCAAACAAAAACAGCGGTATATGCACAATGTGCCCATCTAAATCAGCGAGCCATTTTAAACCAAATGCAGGCTTAGACAAGTATTTTTTGCTTAAGTTTTCGGGTGGGGAACTCAGATTTGAGTACCGTTTAAAGCGCCGGTGTAGTATTGTAGAATGTGCAGACCCATCATGGTAATAGGGCGGATATTTGAGAAGCACGGCGCGTAGAAATATGTCGGAAATAGGAATTTTGAGCAGTTTCAGGCTGTCTGAAACCTTGATACAAGCCCTTAAAACAACGTAAAATAAACCGATTCCCATACAGACCGGAATATATCCGTGAACCAGCTCATTTTCGATTTTGCCGCACACGACTACCCCAGCTTCGATAAATTTCTCGGCACTGAAAATGCTGAGCTGGTGTACGTTTTGCGTTATAAACACGGCCAGTTTATCTACGTTTGGGGCGGACAGGGTGCAGGCAAAAGCCATTTGTTGCAGGCATGGATTGCCCAAGCGCTTGAAGCCGGTAAGAATGCCGTCTATATTGATGCTGCCGTCAACCCCTTAACTGAAAATGCACTTGATGCCGATTATCTGGCCATCGACCAAGTCGAGCAGCTTAACAATGAAGAACAAACCCTGCTTTTCGCCATTTTCAACCGTTTCCGCAACAGCGGCAGAGGTTTTCTGCTGCTTGGTTCTGAATACACGCCGCAGCAATTGGTGATTCGCGAAGATTTGCGCACCCGCATGGCTTATTGTTTGGTTTATGAAGTAAAGCCGTTGACTGACAGGGAAAAAATCGATGCCTTGGTGAGCATGGCCGCCGCACGCCAAGTTACCATCGACACTGAAATCTTCGAATATCTCTTAAACCATTGGCGGCGCGATATGGACAGTCTCATGCAAATGCTCGACACGCTTGACCATTATGCCGTGATGATGGGCAAACGCATCACTCTGCCGCTTTTGCGCCAACTTTTAAAACAGCAGGAAACAGAATGAAAAATCTCGCCATCTTCGATCTCGACAACACTTTAATCAATACCGACTCCGACCACACATGGCCGCAATACCTGATGAAAAAAGGCTTGGTCGATGTCGCATACACCGAAGAGCAAAACGAAAAATTTTACCAAGATTACCGCAACGGCTGCCTGAATATCGACGAATTTCTCAAATTTCATCTTGCCCCGCTGAAAGAATACGGTATGGAACAATTGGCCGAGATGCATCGCGAATTTATGGCCGAATTCATCACACCGCACATTACCCCCATGCAGCGTATGCTGGTCGACAGCCACAAAAATGCCGGCGATGAATTATTGGTGATTTCATCCACCAACGAATTCATCATCACACCGATTTGTCACGCATTCGGTATTGGAAACGTTATCGGCACCCGGCTAGAAATCGGTTCAGACGGCCGCTACACCGGTAATTACTACGGCACCCCGAGTCTGAAAGAAGGCAAAATTACCCGTCTGAACGAATGGTTGGCCGCGCGTGGCGAAACTTTAGACAGCTACGAAAAAGTCTATTTTTACAGCGATTCCAAAAACGACTTGCCGCTGTTGCGCCATGTGAACGAACCGGTAGCGGTCAATCCCGATGCCGAACTGTTGGCCGAAGCGCAGGAAAAAGGCTGGCCGGTGTTGAATTTTAAATAAGAGGCCGTCTGAAATGCCGACATTCAAGCCCGTCATCATTACCACCACGACAGCGACGCGCGAAGAAGCCGAAAAAATCGCTTTGGCATTGTTGCAAAACCAAATCGCCGCCTGCGTACAATATGAAACAGTTACCAGCCATTACGTGTGGCAGGATGAAGTGTGTCGTGATGAAGAAATCCGCATGGTGATTAAATCTTCGCGCTGCCATTACAAAGCAGTGGAAAAGCTGATTTTGGCGTACCACAGCTATGATTGTCCGCAGATTCTGATGCAGCCGGTATCGCGCGGATTATCGGCGTATTTGCGCTGGATGAAGGCGCAAATGGGGTTATAATAGCAGTTTATTTTTCAGACGGCCTTCAGATATCGGGCCGTCTGAAATGCTGCAACCCGAATTGATTAAGAAAGAAACCCATGTTCCGTATCATGCTTGGCGGCAAGATTCACCGTGCCATCATTACCGAAGCCGATTTGAACTATGTCGGCAGCATCACCGTTGACCAAGATTTGTTGGATGCCGCCGGTATCTGCGTCAATGAAAAAGTGGCAATTGTCAACAATAACAATGGCGAGCGCTTCGAAACCTACACCATTTCCGGCGAGCGTGGCAGCGGTGTGGTGTGTCTCAATGGTGCGGCGGCGCGCTTGGTACAAAAGGGTGATATTGTGATTATCATGTCGTATGTGATGCTGTCCGAACCGGAAGTGTCGAACCATGAGCCGAAAGTAGTGTTGGTGGACGAACACAATAAAATCCGCGATGTTATTTCGTATGAGCCGCCGCATACTGTATTGTAAAAAAGACAGGCCGTCTGAAGCGGTTCCGATTTTCAGACGGCCTTTAGTTTTATCAACTTTTAAAACAGCGATACGATAACCTTTATTCCTGCGAAGCAGGAATCCGGAACGTTGCGGTTTTGCCAGCTTCAAATCAATTTGAAGAGTGTGGGTCTGGATTTACATCCTTACAGGGATGACAGTCGGGCTGTTCCGGCTTTAATTTCAGATTCTTCAAAATCCCAAGTGTTCCCCATTTCGCCATTCTCACTCCGGCCTGATTTTTCAGACGGCCTTAAAAAAGGATTCAGCCATGAATGTTCAAATTAACCAAATCCGGGTCGGCAACGATTTACCGTTTACCCTGTTTGGCGGCATCAACGTCTTGGAAGACTTGGATACCACACTCAAAGCCTGCGAACACTATGTCAAAATAACCGATAAATTGGGTATTCCGTATGTTTTCAAAGCATCGTTTGACAAGGCCAACCGTTCGTCGATTCATTCCTTCCGCGGGGTAGGTTTGGACGAAGGCATAAAAATTTTCGAAGCAGTGAAGCGAGAATTTGATGTGCCGGTGGTTACTGATGTGCATGAGCCCTACCAATGTCAGCCGGTGGCAGAAGTGTGCGATGTGATTCAATTGCCTGCATTTTTGGCACGCCAAACCGATTTGGTGGTGGCGATGGCGAAAACCGGCAATGTCATCAACATCAAAAAACCGCAATTCTTAAGCCCCTCACAGATGAAAAACATCATCGAAAAATTCAAAGAAGCCGGCAACAACCAATTGATTTTATGCGAACGCGGCAGCAATTTCGGCTACGATAACCTGGTGGTCGATATGCTCGGTTTTGGTGTAATGAAGAAAACCTGCGGGCAAACGCCGGTTATTTTTGATGTGACCCACTCGCTGCAAACCCGTGATTCAGGTGCGGCAGCTTCCGGAGGCCGCCGTTCGCAAGTGGTTGATTTGGCTTTGGCCGGTATGGCGGTTTGTTTGGCGGGTTTGTTTTTGGAATCACACGAAAATCCTGACCAAGCCCGTTGCGACGGCCCGAGCGCGTTGCCGCTGGCGCAATTGGAAGATTTCTTGGTGCGCGTAAAAGCGATTGATGAAACGGTGAAATCATTTTCACCGTTGTTGATTGATTAAGTTTTTGTGTGAACATAAAAAACGAGCCCCTTGCAAATCCCCAAATTTGAGTACAGCTCAAAATTAGAGCAGCGCAGAAAGTGCAGACATCACAAAGATGGACAAGCATTCGAGCAGCATAACGAAGAAATGTGCTAAAGATAGGGATTTTACAAAGGTTTCAGGCCATCTGAAAACATGAGTGTTTCAGATGGCCTTTTTGATTTAAAACTTAATGATGATTAACTGTCATATCTTTTTCACCACTACACCGACAAGCTGCTGCCGCGCATGAGGAATACTGCCCCGCCTTCGTCATTAATCTGAATTTCGGCATCGTGATGACCGGGATAATCGACAAAGATATTGCCTGCATTCAAAATACCAGCGTGCATTCTTTTTTCTGCTTCGGCACTGTTGCTGATAATGGCTGCCAAGCCATCAGGGTGTTTTTCATTGCCTAAGCGTATCCAGAGGATGCAGTTGAGGTCGTCTAAATAATCGATTTGCTTACCATAGGCGTGTTGGCCGCGCAGACAGAGCAGTTTGTCAGTGCGGTCGGGATCGCCGATTTCGGTGGCCATCAATGCTTTATCTGCCAAGCCGGCGCAATCGTCTTCGGCGGTGTATTTGGCAATATCGATGGCGGCTTGAACTGTATCCTGCAGGGCTTGTGGCGAAAAATCGGCGGTGCTGGCGCGGCCTTTGCGTTGGCCGACGTAAACCGTGATGTCCAACGATTTGTCTTGCTGGAATTCGATTTGTTCGATTTCGTTCAGGCGCACGCTCACGCCTTGGCCGATTGATTCGCTGAAATCGGCTTCGGCAGCCGTAGCGCCCAATTTCTGCGCCAGTGATGCTGCTGCGGAAAGATGTTTGGCCGAATTCGCGCCTTCAACACCATAATAATCGCCATAAAACACACACAGCAGGCCGAATTCGCGCAGTAGGATAATGCCGTATGCAATCGGTTCGAACCAGTCTTCCACGGCGGATTGCAGCGATTGAACGCGCTGGGTGTCGTGGTTATCGGCAAAGGTCACGGTGGACGTCGGGATATATTCGACGTTACGGCTGAGGAAGGTGAAATGCGTCCGGCTTTCAATTTCATATGGTTTGGAAATTGGCTGTTGGCGGTTGTCCGGAGCCATTTTCAATACGCTGAAGGTCTCTTTTTCATCGCCGCCCGTTTTGTGATTCAAGACTACATCGGTAATCGGGCGGATGCCTGTTTCTTTTAAGATGGCAATGGCGTGCAGGTATTCGTCTTTGGTGGTACCGTATTTTTTAGTGCATACCGCGCCTTTTTAATCAAATTCGCCTAGGTCGTAAAGGCACATATGCCATAGCCGGCATCATTGGTACCGGTGGCTTTGCAGGCCGGCGGAAGCCATACTTTGCTGATGCCGGGGTCGGCCGTCTTCGGTCAAGCGTTGCCAGTGTTTGCCGTCGTCGGGCAAATACCATGCGAAATATTGCATGATGGTTTGATTTTTCATGGCCGCAACCTTTGATTGGAGATTTTGTTTATCTGCTATTTTTTTAAAAAAACAAGGGGTTGATGTAGATTAACCCTAAACATCCCCTCATTTCCGCAACATTTCAAGCTGCCCGGACGGTGTGCCGAAGTCAAAGCCGGAACCCGCATCCTTTCAAGGACAGCGGGAAAGATTTACGGCCAACCCCATTGTATTTGCGCAAGACGCACTTCGCCCGGTCCCAACAATTTCCAATGCCGCCGATAGGGTTTTGACGGTCTGCAAAAAGCTGTGAACGGTTGATGCGCTGATGCCTGAACCTGCCCCGCATCAAGCACGCCACAGCCCCTGTCACTACCGGTATAAACAATGCCGTCAGGTGTTGTTTGCTGTTTGATAACCGGAAATAAGGCATCCTTCCCGTTATCCCCCCACAACGGCGGTACCAACCTTTCCCTGCCGCTTTAAGGTGCCGGATACAGCCGCTTTCCCTGCTGCCACACGGCCGCGTTTACCCTTACGCCGACCGCCGAAATAACCCCCGTCCGGCCCGGTAAGGCCTCTGAAAACCCCGCCGGCTTCCTGCGCCAAATGACAGGCAGCCGCTTGGCGGGTTTTGCGGTAGGACAAATAGCCCAACCGGGTTGGATACCCAGAATATCAGCGGCTGCACGGGCGGTAGCTTCCGGTACGAAAAACCGGAGGAGTTTTCTTTGGGCATCTTTGTGAATTTGCAATGGTTATCTTTATTTTTGCCGTCTGACATGACTGCCAATCTGCTACATAACAGCTTCTTGAATGTAGCAGCAATCTTTGCTAACTGCCAAACTTATTTTTCGAATACCCGGCCGGAAGCATGGTTCAATATTTTTAAAACGGATGCTGATGGTTGACAGATTGATTTTTGATAAGAATCTGAGCAAGATAAAATCATACAAAAGGCCGTCTGAAAGGAAAAGGGATCAATTTGCCTTTCAGGCGGACCCATAGATGGACGGAAATGATTGATTATACGGCAGATGCAGCTGAAGCGGCGTGTTCTCCAAATGCTTCATCGGACAACATCTCGCTTTCGTCAAATGCTGCTTCCGGTTCGGTTTCCAAGACTTTACCGTTGAGTTTGAGCTCGCTGTTTTGCAGGCGAAAATGCGTTTTCACATGGTTGTCCTGCAAGGTCAGGTATTGGTCGCGCGACATGTTTCGAATGGTGCTGTCGACCATTAAGCGCAAGGTTTCGTTGATGTCGTCGATGGTGGCACGTCCGGCGGCTTCGTCTTCAGGATTCACGCTGAAAATGCTGCGCGCTTGATTGACTGCCATTTGTTCCAGCAATTTTTTCGGCACTTGCAGATTGAAGTCGGCTTCGGTTTTTTTCAGCATATCCGGCAGGTTATCCAAATCTTTTGGTGTCAGTCCTTTAAATGCCAAAGTGCCGGAAGCATCCACATTACCTTGAGGCATGGTAAATTTGAATGTTTTAACGTTTAATACCGGATTTTGGGTAAACAAGCCCGAAGCATCGGTTTTGGCCGTCTGAATCAATTCGTTTTGAATTTGCGCTTCGCTCATTTCTTTATCGGCGATTTGCGCCAATTTGCTTTTGAGCGCCAATAAGCCTTGTGCATCGAGATGCTCGGCGGCGACATTGATGTCGAGCGGGCCGTATCGGTCTTTGCCGTAAATGAGGGTGTCGAATTTGAAACGCCCTTCGCTGTTGATGAAGTTATCCACTTCGTTGGTTTGGGTTTCAAATTTGAACTTGGCGACTTCAATGGTTGAAGGCGCAATCGTCCCGGTCGGATTGATAAATGCGCCGATTTGCAAATTGGTGATCAAGTTAACCAATTCGTTTAATTTGACATTGTAATCAATGCCTTCTTTCCACTGCAGCAGGAAATTATCCGCCATAATGCTGCTTTTTCCCAAAGAAAGCCTGTTGAGGCCGTCTGAAATTTCGGATTGGAAGCGCAGATTTTCTAGGGAAATATCGCCTTTGTCGGCCAATTTGACTTGCAGCGAAGGTGCAGCGTAATCGTGCGCATAACCGATAAAGTTGTTTTGATAATCGGTTTGGCCGTTCAAACCCTTCCAAGTAAGTTTGATGCCGGATAATTCTTCGTAATCGAATTCGGGAATGCTGAGCTTCATCACGCCGTTACCGTTGAAGTAAACGGTGTTGGTCATCCTCACGGGTGGTTTGTCGCCGAAGAAACGTGCCAAAACTTTGGCGGCTTCGGGACGGTATTGGAATTCTGTTTCAACCTGCGCGCGCGTGCCGAAACCGCCGGCAAAAGGGCCGTGGGTAATGTGGTTGATCACGGTAATCGGCTCTTTTAAAACGGTTTTCAGATTATCAGGCAGATATTTCTGCGTGTTTTGCAGCAAAGTTGGCTTCAGGCGGATGACGGTGGTTTCGGTGGAAGTGAACCAACCGCGCGCGTATTCATGCGACTCAACGGTTAGAAAGCCGGATTCTTGTAATAGTTTTTGCTGTGAAGTCAGGTTTTTTTCTGCTTGAATGCCAAGATAGTAAGGGGTGCCGAGTGCTGCAGCAATCACAAATGCAGCGGTCGGAATAAGAAACTTTTTCATTGTTTCAGACAATCGGTTTGACAGATTTAAAGCGCAAAGCATAGCATTTTTTAGTGGATTTGTCTCGGGAAACGGCTTTTCAGACAGCCTTTTATATTAATTAATAACCGTTCGGAATATGCTTGAAATAAAGCATAATCAAATACCAAATCAGCGTCGCCACCGATGCGCCCGCCAAGACTCGGGCACTGATTTGCGCCACTTCGCGTAAGGCACGTTTTTGCTTGCGGCTGAACAGTCGGTTGATAATCAGAGTAATGAGGGCAAAAAAGAAAAAGATTCGGAGCAGGCGGCCTATCATGGGAGCGGTTCTGTAGTGTTTAAAGAAGGCCGTCTGAAAATCCGCTTCAGCCGGCTTGAATATCGGGCAAACATTTCCTGGTAAGATGGCAAACAATTTATCGGATGTATTTGAGCCTGATTGACCCGGTTTTTAACAGTCGGATTTTATCTGCGGCATGCATTTGCCCGGACGGCGACAGAGCGTTTTTGTTTTGGAAATGCATGGGCACATGAAATGCTGCCGGGCTGCTGCTGCCGGTTGCCGGTACCAAAACAATTTTGAGAGGGTTGTGGATTTCCAGTGGTGAAACGACTGCGGATGGCCGCGTTTGTTCATTTCGCCTCAAGCGGTCAGGTCGGCGAAACAAGGTAAATACCGCCGCGCGTTACCACATACATTCCGCTACGCCTGTATTTTCGAACCGCGCCTTTTTGATTGCATTTTCCTAGGTCATAAAGGCGTATATGCCATAGCCGGCATCATTGGTACCGGTGGCCGCTTTCAGGCCGGCGGAAGCCATACTTTGCTGATGCCGAGGCCGGCCGTCTTCGGTCAAGCGTTGCCAGTGTTTGCCGTCGTCGGACAAATACCATGCGAAATACTGCATGTTTTCATGGCTGCAACCTTTGATTGGAGATGTTGCGGCCATGCGGTTTTATTCTCGCCTTCGGCGGTCAAAGCGGCAGCCGCTTCTGCCCAGACCGAACGCATAGCAGGGTAGCATAAAAAAATGCTGTCTTTCTCCAATAATGTGGTTGGGCAATCTGCTGCATCTCTGCGACCAAGCAGTGTTTTAGGGAAAATTACCCTTGTAAAGACCCATTCTGCAGATGGAATGTTATGACAATTTAAGTTGGGCGTCTACCAATGATAATGCGGGCTGAGTTTCAGATGGCCTTTTGTTGGGAATGTGATTTATGACGTATTTTGAGTATAATGGATTTTTTGCTTCACCCTTGGAATAATCATGAGTAAAAATGGCTCGGTGGGTATTGTGACACCCCGAAAAATTGCATTTGAAACGACGTTGGCGCTGGCAAACGGCCAGACTTTGCCGCATTTTGATTTGATGATTGAGACCTATGGCGAATTGAATGCAGAAAAAAACAATGCAGTATTGATTTGCCATGCTTTATCGGGCAATCACCAT
Organism: Neisseria iguanae; assembly: GCF_003013245.1. Lineage (GTDB taxonomy): Bacteria > Pseudomonadota > Gammaproteobacteria > Burkholderiales > Neisseriaceae > Neisseria > Neisseria iguanae. The sequence goes on along the minus strand of NZ_PXYY01000024.1, from coordinate 9,527 downwards.
GTCGCCGGTTACCATACGGCGGAAGATAAATACCCAGGTTGGTGGGACAGCATGGTCGGCCCGGGCAAACCGATTGATACCGGACGTTTTTTTGTGGTCGGTTTGAACAACCTGGGCGGCTGTCACGGCAGCACGGGGCCTTTGTCGGAAAATCCTTTGACTGGTAAGGATTACGGTGCCGATTTTCCGGTGGTAACGGTGAAAGATTGGGTGAAATCTCAAGCGATGCTGGCGGATGTGCTGGGTATCGGACGATGGGCGGCGATTGTCGGCGGCAGTTTGGGCGGTATGCAGGCTTTGCAATGGACGATTGATTTTCCCGAGCGTGTGCGCCATGCATTGGTGATTGCTTCTGCACCAAAACTTTCTACCCAAAACATTGCGTTTAACGATGTTGCCCGCCAAGCTATTTTAACCGATCCTGATTTTAACCAAGGGCATTACGCGCGTGAACAGAAGATACCGACCCGCGGCCTGCGCATTGCCCGCATGATGGGGCATATTACCTATTTGGCGGAAGAAGGCCTGGGTAAGAAATTCGGGCGCGAATTGCATTCGGACGGCTATCAATACGGTTACGGTGTGGAATTTGAGGTGGAATCGTATCTGCGTTATCAGGGCGATAAGTTTGCCGGCCGCTTTGATGCCAACACTTATTTATTGATGACCAAAGCCTTGGATTATTTTGATCCGGCGGTGGATTACAATAATAATCTCAGCAAAGCCCTGCAAAACGTGCAGGCCAAGTTTTTTGTGGCGAGTTTCAGCACCGACTGGCGTTTTGCACCGGAACGCTCGAAAGAATTGGTCAAAGCTCTGATTGCCGCACGAAAATCGGTGCAGTATATCGAAGTGCAGTCCAACCACGGTCATGATGCTTTTTTAATGGAAGACAATGCCTATCTCCGCGCCGTTGCGGTTTATATGGACAATGTTGCGAAGGAGATTAAATCATGAATTTACGCGATGATTTACAATTAATTTATGATTGGATTCCAGAAGGCAGCCGTGTGTTAGATTTGGGTTGCGGTGATGGCGAACTGCTGGCGGCTTTGGTGTCGCACAAAAATTGCACCGGATACGGCATTGAAATCGATACTGACAGTCTTATCGCGGCCATGGGGCGTGGCGTGAATGTGATTCAGGCTGATTTGGAACGCGGCTTGGAAGAGTTTGGCGACAATTCATTTGATGTGATTGTGTTGAGCCAAACAATTCAGGCCATGCAAAATACCGAATTGATTTTACAAAGTTTGATGCGCGTATCGAAGCAGGCGGTGGTCAGCTTTCCGAATTTCGGCTATTGGCGCAACCGTATGCAAATCGCTTTGGGCGGTCATATGCCCGTATCGGAACACATGCCGTATCATTGGTACGATACGCCGAATATCCATTGGTGTACGCTGAAGGATTTTGATTTGCTGTGTGCGAAAAACAAAATCCGCGTGCAGGAGCGTGCAGTGATGACTGGCAGCAGGCAGGTGAAATATTTTCCGAATTTGTTGGGTAGTTTGGCGTTTTACCGCGTGGGCTGATATAAATATAAGGGGCTGTATTGGATTGGCAGTTATGTTACTCATTCGAAAATGAAGATAACATACTGTAAATTATCTAAAAAAGTACAAAAGAAACAACTTAGGTTTTTGTACCCGGAGTTACTGCCCGTCCGGCTGCCGGTTTATTGGATATCCACCCCAATGCAGCAGCGTTGTTTACCGTAAAACCCGTCAGGTTGTTGCCTGCCATTTAACGCTTCAAGCAGATAAAGTTTTTGATGGTTCCGTCGGGCTGGATGGGCGGTATTCCGGCGTTCAGTGTAAAGGCAAACGGGATCGCGAAAGCAGCGGGTAAAGCCGCTCCGTATCCGGTATTTTGAAACGGCAGGGTAAGGTTTATTACCGTTGTTGCAGAAAACACCGGGAAAGGTACGTCACTGCCTGTTATTAAACGGAAAACCATGTCTGACAGCATTGTTTGTACGGACGGTTATAAAAGCTGTGATGTGTTGGCTGTCAGTGGGTTTACTTGTCACCGAATCAATCGTTCAAGGCTTTTTGCAGGCCGTCAAAACCACATTGATGGTATTGAAAATTTCCGGAATCAGGTAAAGCTCATTCTACGGAAATAGAACGGAAACCTTTCCCTTTATTCCTGAAGGAATGTGAATTTCGTTTTAACTTTGGCGCACCAAAAGGGCAGCTTAAAGTCTTGCGGTTTTGGTGTGGTATTTAAGGCTGAGCTAATACAGCCTCTATTTTTCAGACGGCCTTCAAAATCAGACCGTCTGAAAGTTTCAGACGGCCTTTTTTGATTGTGTTGGGCAAAAAACAGCAGTTAAGATTTGCAAGAAATTTTGCTGCTTTGCAGGCTCAGTTCTTTACGTTTTTTGGCTTTTTCCCAGCGGCAGCGTTGTAATTCGGTTTTGACTTCCAATTGCGGGACTGTCACGGTTTTGCCGTTTTCCATCGCCACCATGGTAAAATAGCAGCTGTTGGTGTGGCGGATTCTGCCGGTGCGGATGTCTTGCGCTTCGACGCGGATGCCGATTTCCATTGAGGTGCGGCCAGTGTAGTTGACGCTGGCGTAGAATGTTACCAATTCGCCGATGTGGATGGGCTCTTTAAACAATACGCGGTCGCAAGATAGGGTAACGCAATAGTGTCCGCTGTAACGGCTGGCACATGAGTAGGCAACTTGGTCGAGCAAGCGCAATAAATCACCACCGTGGACATTACCACTGAAGTTGGCGGTGTCGGGCATCATCAGTTCGGACATGATTAATTCGTGTGATGCCTGGCGTTGGGTATTTTCCATATTGATAACTCGCATTTATTATAGGGTGAATAATTATTATAGTGAATTAAAATATTTAATCCAATTTAATTTATAAATTTGGTTATAACCATTTTTTACGAAAGAAGAAAATCAGCAGGCCGATGATAATCGCCGCCATCAAACCGAGCATCGCATAATAGCCGTAATGCCAATGCAATTCGGGCATATTGTCGAAGTTCATGCCGTAAATGCCCGTGAGCACGGTTAAAGGCATAAACATAATAGTAATGACGGTCAAGACGCGCATTTGTTGGTTCATACGGTTGGATTGGAACGATAAATGCACATCCATCATGCTGACCACCATATCACGCGAGGCTTCCGGCATTTCGATTAATTGCGTGTTGTGGTCGTAAACATCGCGCAGATAGACAGTGGATTCGCCTTCAAAAATATCGTAATCACCGCGAAGGGTGAGCTGGTAAAACACGTCGCGCATGGGCAGCAGGGTACGCCGTAAACGCGCGGCATCGCGCTTGAGGTGGTGGATTCTGTTTAAAAGGGTGTCGCCGTTTTTGTCTTTAAAATAAGGCGTTGTCGATGGCTTCAACGCGGTTGTTGTAGTCTTCCAAAACGATGAAATAATCAGCGACAATCCGGTCAAGCAGACAATAAGCTAAAAAAGCAGTGTTTTTGTCTAAAACGCGGTTCGGATTATTGCCCATAATTTGGCGGAATTGGCTGAACAACCCCAGTGGTTTTTGCTGGAATGGCAATACAAAATCTTTGCCGATAACAAGATAAATCTGATTGGAATGCAGTTTGGTGCTGCTGTAATGATAGATTTGTGAGGCAATAAAGATAGTGGCCGTAATCTTCGATTTTGGGTCGTTGTTTGCGGCTGAGAATATCTTCATCACCAATTCGTGAATGCTGTAAGGTTCAAGCGCGTGCTTGAGCAGCTCTATATTGTTGATGCCGATAAAGTGTAGCCAATTGGTTTGGCCGGCTTGGGCAGGCAGCATGATTTCGGGAAGATTTTCGCCTTTGGCTAAATAATCATGTTGGACAAAGCTGTCGGTGGAATATTAAGGTTTGGTGAATGGCGGCTTTGGGTGCGTTTCTGGTGTTGCTGCGCGGTGCGGTTTGTTCGACATTGGTGATGGAATGTCCGCTGCCGGCGGCTTGGGCAGGGTTTTCAATCATGGTGTTTAAAAGTTAAAAAAGGCCGTCTGAAAACAGCATTATAGCTTTTCAGACGGCCTTTGTATCATCAATAAGCCGGATTAGTCTTTTTTGAAATGACGGCGGCGTTCCAATTCGCTCAGGTAACGTTTGCGCAGGCGGATGGATTGTGGTGTGATTTCAACCAATTCATCATCATCAATGAATTCAACCGCGCTTTCCAGTGTCAATTTAATCGGCGTGGTCAGGCGCACGGCTTCATCGGTACCGCTGGCACGCACGTTGGTCAGTTTTTTACCTTTCAACGGATTTACTACCAAGTCGTTTTCGCGGCTGTGGATACCGATAATCATGCCTTCGTAGATTTTATCGTTAGGCGAGATAAACATACGGCCGCGGTCTTCCAAGTTCCATAAGGCATAAGCCACGGCTTCACCTTGCTCTTGCGACACCAGCACGCCGTTATGACGGCCCGGCATATCCGGCTTCACCGGTGCGTAATCGTCGAATACGTGGCTCATCAGGCCGGTACCGCGGGTAAGGGTCATGAATTCGCCTTGGAAACCGATCAAGCCGCGTGCCGGAATATGGTATTCCAAGCGGGTGCGGCCGTTGCCGTCGCTTTCCATATTGGTCAGTTCGCCACGGCGGCGGCCAAGCTCTTCCATGACTGCGCCTTGGTTGTCGTCAGGTACGTCAACGGTAAGATTTTCGTAAGGCTCACATTTTTGGCTGTTGATTTCGCGGTAAACCACGCGCGGTTTGGCCACGGCCAATTCGTAACCTTCGCGACGCATGTTTTCCAGTAAAATGGTCAAGTGCAATTCGCCACGGCCGGATACGCGGAATACGTCGGCATCGGCTGTGTCTTCAACACGTAGGGCAACGTTGGTCAATAATTCTTTTTGCAGACGGTCGCGTATTTGGCGCGATGTCACGAATTTACCTTCGGTGCCGGCCAACGGGGAAGTGTTCACCATAAAGTCCATGGTCAGGGTTGGTTCGTCAACGCTGAGCATAGGCAGGCCTTTAGGATTGTCTTTGTCGGTAATGGTCAGGCCGATACCGATGTTTTCCAAGCCGGAAATAATTACGATTTCACCGGCTTCGGCTTCTTCCAACGGAATGCGCTCTAAGCCGCGGAAGCCCAGCAATTGGTTGATGCGGCCTTGCGCCACTTGTTCTTCGTGGTTCATCACGGTAACCACTTGACCCGGCTTGATGCGGCCGTTCAAAATGCGGCCGATACCTAAGCGGCCGGTGTAGTTGTCGTAGTCGAGCTGGGAAATTTGCAGTTGCAGGGTTTCGTCCGCACTGCCGCTTGGTGCGGGGGTGTGTTTCAAAATGGTGTCAAACAGCGGGCGCATGTCGGTATTGGAGTCTTCTTCGTTCAGGCGGGCAAAACCGTTCAAACCTGAAGCATAGATAATCGGGAAATCCAATTGCTCGTCGGTTGCACCTAAATTATCAAACAATTCGAATGTTTGGTCGATTACCCAGCTCGGTCGGGCGCTCGGTTTGTCGATTTTGTTGATCACAACAATCGGTTTCAAGCCCAAAGCCAATGCTTTTTTAGTCACAAAACGGGTTTGCGGCATAGGGCCTTCTTGAGCGTCAACCAGCAATACTACGCAATCGACCATGCCCAATACGCGTTCTACTTCTCCGCCAAAATCGGCATGTCCGGGGGTATCGACGATGTTGATGTGATGGCCTTCGTATTCGATGGCGGTATTTTTAGCCAAGATGGTGATGCCGCGTTCTTTTTCAATATCACCACTGTCCATCACGCGCTCATCAATCTGCTGGTTGTCGCGGAATGTGCCGGATTGGCGTAATAATTGGTCAACTAATGTGGTTTTGCCGTGGTCGACGTGTGCGATGATGGCAATATTGCGAATTTGTTTCATGGCTTGAACTGTGCCTTAATAAGTTTTTAAGATAACTTGGCATTATAGCACGATAAAATTAAAGTAAAGCCATTGGATTGGCACGGATATTTTTGGCGGTTGGTTGGGGGCTGTGTTGCAAGGAAATAGGCAAAAGCGGCTGAGCATAATTCATAATTAAATTTGATAGAGATTGTTGCTTTATTTGCTTTTGCTTATAGTTAAATAATGTAAATAATTCATTGAATCGTAAAAGATTCTTAATACCAATGGCAATAAAAAGCAATAAAAATCATACAATTGATTTTTTCAGACGGCCTTTTATACGTAAGATATTTTTGATAATTATTTGTATTTTAAATAGAAAAGTTGTATCGAAAGAAAATTTTCAATACAATGCGTCCCATTCTGAAACAAACACCATTTGCCCGAAGCGGCATTTCAAGAAAGAGGAAACACCATGCAAGGCAATCAAGCAGTAATTGATTATATGAACGAATTGTTGGCTGGCGAACTGGCTGCCCGCGATCAATATTTTATCCATTCGCGTCTGTATTCGGAATGGGGTTACACCAAATTGTTCGAACGTCTCAATCACGAAATGGAAGAAGAAACCCAGCATGCTGAAGACTTTATCCGTCGTATTCTGATGTTGGGCGGCACACCTGAAATGGTCCGCACCGACATGAACATCGGAACCGATGTGAAAAGCTGCCTGCAGGCAGATTTGAACACCGAATATGAAGTACGTGATGCGCTGAAAAAAGGCATCAAATTGTGTGAAGAAGTTCAAGACTATGTGACCCGTGACTTGATGATTCAGCAATTGAAAGACACCGAGGAAGATCACGCCCACTGGCTGGAACAACAATTGCGCCTGATTGAATTGATCGGCGAAAGCAATTATTACCAAAGTCAAATGTAATTGAACGAGGAGGCTAATGATGAAAGGCGACCGTTTAGTTATCCGCGAACTGAATAAAAACTTGGGCTTGCTTTTGGTAACCATCAATCAATACTTTTTACACGCCCGCATTTTAAAAAACTGGGGCTTTGAAGGATTGGGCAAACATTTCTACAAACAATCCATTATTGAAATGAAAGCAGCCGATGATTTGATTGAGCGTATTTTGTTTTTGGAAGGTTTACCGAATCTGCAAGAATTGGGCAAATTGCTGATTGGCGAAAGTCCCGAAGAAATCATCGCTTGCGATTTGAACAAAGAAAACGAAAAACACGAAGCTTTGGCCGCCGCCATCGCCTTGTGCGAAGAAAAACAAGATTACGTCAGTCGCGATTTGTTGGAAAAACAAAAAGATGGTAACGAAGAACAAATCGACTGGCTCGAAACCCAGCAGGAACTGATTGCCAAAATCGGTTTGGCAAACTACCTGCAAACCGGAGCGCAAGAGGACTAAAACACAAACCACTGCCATTCATAGCGGTTCTCTTGACCTACTCAACGGCATATCTGTGAAGGTATGCCGTTTTCTTATGGATTTTTTGTCAATAAATGGGTCAAAGCGTGAGATTTTTGTAAGATTTAACTCATCTCGGGCCGTCATTGTCAGGTCCCGGCACGATCATTCGGTCGTTCCGCCTGGTTAATGATATCCCTGATATTTAGGGTGTGTTCTCATTTCATCACGCGGCATCTTTTCGGCATAAAAACACGCCTACGGCGTTGAAAATGTGCGCAAGTGTCCAATGTTGCTGCACTTTTCGACTTGTATAGCGCTTTTTTGCTCGGAAATGTGCGACGCAGGTGAACGGCCTTTTTAATAGTTTGAATATGATTTAAACCAAAATTCAAGCAAGTTTTAACGCGGATGTACCATATCGGCAGGCACGACCAGCTCGTCAAATTCCTCGCCGCTTAATAAGCCCAATTCGATGGCGGTTTCACTCAGGGAACAGTCGTTTTTGTAAGCGGTTTTGGCCACTTTGGCAGCGTTTTCGTAGCCGATTTTTCGGTTTAAAGCGGTCACCAACATCAATGAATGGTGTAGGAAATAGTCGATTTTTTCCGGTACGGGTCTGATGCCGGCAGCGCAATGTTCGTTGAAGCTGTTGCAGGCATCGCCCAGCAGGCGGATGGATTGCAATAGGTTGTAGCCGATGACGGGCATGTATACGTTCAATTCGAAATTACCCGATGCGCCCGCCATGCCGATGGTGACATCGTTGCCGAATACTTGGCAGCAAACCATGGTCAGTGCTTCGCATTGGGTCGGGTTGACTTTGCCCGGCATGATGGATGAACCCGGTTCGTTTTCTGGAATTTTGATTTCGCCCAAACCGCAGCGGGGACCGGAAGCCAGCCAACGGATGTCGTTGGCGATTTTATTCAGGCTTGCGGCCAAGGTTTTCAATGCGCCCGAGGCGTAAACGGCAGCATCGCGTCCGGCCAAGGCTTCAAATTTATTCGGCGCGGTCACAAACGGCAAGCCGGATAATTCAGCGAGTTTGGCGGCAGATTTTTCGGCATATTCCGGATGGCTGTTCAAGCCTGTGCCGACGGCAGTGCCGCCCAAAGGCAATTCGTAAAGCCCCTGCAAAGCATCGTTCAAGCGGCTTAACCCGTGGTCAAGCTGGGAAACGTAACCGGAAAATTCCTGCCCTAAAGTCAGCGGCGTGGCGTCTTGCAGGTGGGTGCGGCCGATTTTGACAATCGGTTCAAACGCTTTGGCTTTGGCATCGAGCGTATCGCGCAGGGCTTGGACTGCCGGAATCAGCAGGCGGTTGATTTCGATGGCAGCGGCAACGTGAATCGCGGTCGGGAAGCTGTCATTGGTGGACTGGGCGTGGTTGACGTGATCGTTGGGGTGGACAGGCTGATACGCGGCCAAACCGCTGCCTGCGATTTCATTGGCACGGTTAGCGATGACTTCGTTCATGTTCATGTTGGACTGCGTGCCCGAGCCGGTTTGCCAAACCACCAGCGGAAATTGGTCGTCGAGTTTGCCATTCAGCACATCATCTGCTGCCTTCGTGATCAAGTCGCCTTGCTCTGTTTGGATGCGGCCTAAAGACACATTGGTTGCAGCAGCGGCTTTTTTCACCAAGGCCATAGCGTAGATTAAAGGCTGCGGCAAGGTTTCGCCGCCAATTTTGAAATTGTTGCGGCTGCGTTGGGTTTGCGCACCCCAGTAAGCTTCAGACGGCACTTCAACATCACCCATGGTGTCATGTTCGGTACGGGTAGTCATAATTTTTCCTGTCTCAATTTAAAATACGAACCATTCGCATAAATGATTATAGCCAGTCGTGAGAATTGTGAAAAGGCCGTCTGAAGATTTTAGATCACAGGTTTGTCGAAATATTTTTAAAATGCGTTCAGACAGCCTTTGATAGATGGATGGACTGAATCTAAATAAAAAAAACAAAGGGATGACGTAGATTAACTCCAAACACCACACCATTTCCGCAGCATTTCAAGCTGCCCGGACGGTGCGCCAAAGTCAAAACGGAACCCGCATTCTTTCAAGGACAGCGGGAAAGATTTACGCTCAATCCCCCTTGTATTTGCGCAAGACGTACCTAGCCCGGTTCCAACAATTTCCAATGCCGCCGATAGGGTTTTGACGGTCTGCAAAAAGCTGTGAACGGTTGATGCGCTGATGCGCGAACCTGCCCGCATCAAGCACGCCACAGCCCCTGTCACTACCGGCATAAACA
>NZ_PXYY01000023.1 GCF_003013245.1 Neisseria iguanae | reverse complement strand
TGAAAATTTCCGGAATCAGGTAAAGCGCATTCTACGGAAATAGAACGGAAACCTTTCCCTTTATTCCCGAAGGAATGTGAATTTCGTTTTAACTTTGGCGTACCAAAAGGGCAGCTTAAAGTCTTGCGGTTTTGGTGTGGTATTTAAAGCTAATCTATACAGCCCTATATTTAAAAATCCGAAAACAGTTGTTTCGGCCAAAACGAAAGTTGTTTTTACATAAAAAGTGCCAACAACCCGACCTTTTCCAACACCTGAAAACCTTTCTGCTTGCCTGACCAACTGCGATTAAGCATTTCAACCGTCCCGATTCTTGCCCTGCTTGGCGTTTGAAATTAAAATCAACGCATTCACTTCCGACACCGACACGAGGCGACCATGTTTTTTGTCTTATCTCCGGCGAAAAATCTCAACGAAAAAGATTCCGCCCCCGTTCAAGAATTTACCCAACCTGATTTACTCAAGGAATCGGAAATCCTGATGCGTGAATTGTGTCAGCTTGCACCGCAGCAAATCGCCGAACTCATGCACGTTTCCGATAAAATCGCCCTACTCAATGCCGAGCGCAATGCCGCATGGCACACGCCGTTTACGCCTGAAAATGCCAAGCAGGCGGTGTATATGTTCAACGGCGATGTGTACGAAGGCCTTGATGCCGAATCATTGAGTCCCACGCAAATCCTATACCTGCAACAACACGTGCGCCTGCTTTCCGGCTTATACGGCCTGTTGCGCCCACTTGATTTGATGCAGCCCTACCGCTTGGAAATGGGCACGGCCTTTGCCAATCCTCGCGGCAAAAATCTGTATGAATTTTGGGGGGACCGCATCACCGACCTGCTCAATGAAACACTTGCCGCCAACGGCAGCGATGTGCTGATTAATCTGGCTTCACAAGAATATTTCAAATCGGTCGATACCCAAAAACTCAATGCCGAATTGGTTACACCGATATTCAAAGACGAGAAAAACGGCCAATACAAAATTATCAGTTTCTATAACAAACGCGCACGTGGTTTGATGGTACGCTATGCTGCCGAACACGGCATTACCGAGCCACAAGCTTTGCAAAATTTTGATTATGAAGGCTACGAATTCAACGCCGCCGCTTCAAATGAAAAAGAATGGGTGTTTTTACGTACAAAACAAACCAAGTAAAAACAAAAATCTAAGCCTTAATGCCTAAATTTTGCTTGGCAAACAGGCAAGTTTTCATTACTATATTCCCTTAAAGAAAACGGAAGCGTGGCAGAGCGGTTTAATGCAACGGTCTTGAAAACCGTCGAGGGTTGATAGCCCTCCGTGAGTTCGAATCTCACCGCTTCCGCCATTTCTCGGATAAACTCTAAGGAAGCGTGGCAGAGCGGTTTAATGCAACGGTCTTGAAAACCGTCGAGGGTTGATAGCCCTCCGTGAGTTCGAATCTCACCGCTTCCGCCAGCTTAAAAAAGCTGCTTGTTCTAAGCAGCTTTTTTGTTTGGGCCATAATACAGAGGCCGTCTGAAACCATATTCAGACGGCCTCTGTATTATAATCTGACCTATTTCAGAATCCATCATTCCGCCCAGCTTTTCTTCTTAGACGTATGCCCAATCTCCGAGTTGAAACTATTGGTCGGGTCGAGTTTGCAGTAAAATTGTTTCAGTGCAGGATTGGCATCATAAAGATGGCCGACATTGTGTTCTGCCGGATATTGCGCACCGCGTTGCTTGAACAATGCCAACATTTCATGTTCTAAAGCCATGCAGCCGTTGCCTTTTTTAATCACATAATCCTGATGGAACACGTGGCACATAAAATGGCCGTAATAGCAGTAATAGAGTTTGTGAATGATTTTATCGTCGATTTCTTGCGGAAAATGCTCATACCAATCTCGGCCATCACGGCGCAAGGCAATATCAAGCGCCACCAAGTCTTCCACTTCGTCATCATGCACAGCACAGTAACGGATGACGGCTTATGCTTCTTCGCTTCTTCGGCATTGTATTCGAAATACGCGCCGCCGTGTGCCGCAAAATAATCTTTCAAAAACGCATGCGCTTCGTCCACGTCCTGACCGCCCATTTTCACAATCAGATGATGCTCGTATTGGTTGCGGTAATTGAGCAAGGATTGAGGCAGATGTTGCAGCAACAGCTTACTTAACCATTACAGGGTTTTGTCAGAGAAATGCTTCAGCAAGAAAGATAATTTTTGCTGAAACGGTCAGCACGTGCTTTGTAATCAAATAATTTCGGCAATCGGTGCGTGCCGAATTTCTTAATCACGTAAAAAGTGTCTTTGCCATAGATTTCGGCGATATTGAACACATCGCGGTGGATGTATTCACCTGAAATCGGCCAATGCCGCGCGGCAGATGTCAGCTCGTTGATGTCGTTGGTGCTGATATATTTTCAGCCCTTGCAAAAAGGTATCCAAACTCATGGCAAACATCATTACTTTACCCGCGCAACCCGAGACTTCGTAATGGCGTGCGGGATCGGCATTGAACCGTGTAGCAGTCGGCTCGTCCACTTGGTGTACATGGTCGCAATAGTCATGGTTGTGACCTTTACAGGCGTTTTGCGTAATATCTTTGCGCTGATATTTGAAAATTATCAATATCTCTAAAATCTCACTTCAATCTTTCAATGTTTACTCGGAATAAGTAAATTTTGCGCGCTTCACATTGCACAACAATTCATACGGAATCGTACCTGCGGCTTCAGCTACTTCATTGATGTTGACCACATCACCCCACAATTCGACTCCGCATCCCAAACCTTCTTGGATGGTGGCCTTGCAGATTGGTAAGAATCTCTTCCGGTGTATCGCCCAAATGAATGCCCAAATGATTGACGAACTCCAATTGGCCACCTGAATTGATTTGCGCAAACAAAGCCATTTCGGTGTAAGCCGGTCCGCGCTGCACCAATGCGCCGCCCGAATTGTTGCACACCCTGCCCAAGACTGATATGCCGGTACACGACGACCCAATCACCGAATGCATTTCCCGGCCTGAAAGTTTCAATAAAAGCTCCAGCCGGTTCAGGGGCGAACCGGGCAGGCACACAACTTGCTCATTGTTATTAATCGGCCGGATGATGTTCATGCGCATGGTGTTCACAATCATAATGTCACGATCGTAATCATCACCATCGGGCGTTGAGCCGCCGGTCAAACTGGCATCGGCTGCCTGCGTAATCACAATCACATCAGCACCGACACAAGCTTGCAGAATCTGCCATTGTTGCAACAGTGTACCTGGCTTTACCACGGCCAATGCATATCCTTCGCCAAATCGATAACCTTAGCGGTAAGGTTTGGTTTTGTTCAGGTCGGTGAGGATAAATTTATCGCCGACAATCAAACGCCGAATCAGTTATGAAGCAGTCATGTTCATCACGGTTTCCTTTGTATAATCAAAAATTTTAATATGTTTTTAAATAAAACCATTGCAATGAGACGTTATCATAAAGTAAAAGCCGTCTGAGCATTTCAGACGGCCTGTGGCGGCTTGATCATTTGCCGATACTGTTTCGGCAAACCCGGTTGTTTGGCAACGGATGCAAACATCGGAAGCCGCAAAGTAGACAAAACGGTGTGCCGGTAAAGTAAGTCAACGAAATAACAAAATACGTCCAATCGGCGGTGTGACGCTCAGCCATTGCTTACTTCACTGTCCGGCACCGCGGATGCACCGGTTTTCTGCATCGGACTATTCAAGATTGGTCTTGGCTTTCTATCGACGGCACTAACAACCCCCTTCTTGTCCAGCTCAAAGTCAAAGGAAAAAATCCGACAAACAGGGGGCAGGCATGATGTCAAACCGGCAGAGTCAGCTTTATCAGAAATACAAACAGCCAAACCCGATTGCAAAGATGCCGGGCATGGTTTATGTATAGATAAAGCCTATGACAGTCCGCAGGTTAGAGAGTTTATCTTCTCACCCCGCATACGCCGCATATCCGTAGTCGCAGTGAAGAAAAAAAGAATTAGATAAAAAGGCAGGATTGATGACCGGACGATGGGTGGTTGAAAAAGAAGCCATAGCCGGTTGAATCGTTTTTGCAGGGTATTTGGTTCGCCGGGAAAAGCAATCTGAAAATTATCCGGCTATGCTTCATTTTGCATATGCAATTATTGCGTGGCGGAATATCTGATGAGATAGGCTCTAAATGCGGCAGATAATACTCCTGTTCCACTACAAACGCTACGCTCTTTTTTCAGACGGACCGACAAGCAAAAACACCGCAGGCAAAGCTTGCGGTGTTTTTACAATAAGGTGGCGAGCCGAACCCCCGGCACTGGCTCATCGGAATGGGCTGCTGGCTTCCGCCCCTGACCCGTTGCTCCAAATAACCATGCGGGGAGACCCGCCAAAGAGAAAATAATTATAACGCTTTTCAGGAAAATTTCAAGCATAAGGCCGTCTGAAATTAAAATCAGTTGGAAACACAGTCAAAAAACCATCAAAATGACCAGCAAAGCGAATTCCACAAGAACCGATTTCAGTATAGAATAAGCAGTTTTTCCCATTGAAAATAATGGTATTTAAACTAAGGCGTATCCGCATTTTGTCTTCATCGCAGATTTTCGAGCAGAAAAGCGCGTATTCAAGGCAATACTCAAAAGAGAACGGTTACACGCTGCACCAGTAAAAACAACCGGCGCAACAAAGTTGGGCACCTTATGCGCATTTTCAACGCGGCAGACAGGTTTTTATGCCGGAAAGATGCCGCATGATGAAATGAGGATACACCCTACAAACACACTTCGCCAAAAGTCGTCTGAAAATTTCAGACGGCCTGAAAAACCAAAAATTGTCAAAATAATAAAGATACGGACACACACCATGACCACGACTGCTGTTCCGCAACGCATCCGCGAAATCCCCTACAACTATACTTCTTATACCGACCGAGAAATCGTCATCCGCCTGTTGGGCGAAGAAGCTTGGCATATCCTGCAAAATTTGCGCATCCAACGCCGCACCGGCCGTTCGGCGCGCATGTTGTTTGAAGTATTGGGGGACATGTGGGTGGTGGTGCGCAATCCCTACCTGGTTGACGATCTGCTCGAACATCCCAAACGCCGCGAGGCTTTAGTTCGCGAAATGCACCACCGTCTGACCGAAATTCAAAACCGTCGCGATGACAATCAAAAAGTCCGAACATTGGTGCAGTCCACCATGATGGCGGTGAAGAATTTTGACGAAAGCTTCGACATCACCAAACAAAAGCGCAAACAGATTCTTGACCGCTTGAGCCAAATCACCAAGCCGCACAATATTATGTTTGACGGTTTGGCACGCGTGACCCACGTCACCGATGCCACCGACTGGCGCGTGGAATATCCGTTTGTGGTCATCAACCCCGACAATGAAGCCGAAGTCGCACCACTGGTACGCGCGCTGATTGAACTGGATTTGGTGATTATTCCGCGTGGCGGCGGCACGGGCTATACCGGCGGCGCGATTCCGTTGGATGCCAACAGCGCAGTCATCAACACCGAAAAGCTCGATGTGCACAACGGCGTACAATTCGTCACCCTGCCGGGCTTAGACGGCACGCATCCGATTATCCATTGTGGTGCCGGAGTGGTGACCCGCCGTGTGGAAGAGACCGCACACAAAGCCGGCTTGGTATTCGCCGTTGACCCGACTTCGGCTGATGCTTCTACTGTCGGCGGCAATGCAGCGATGAATGCCGGCGGTAAAAAAGCCGTATTGTGGGGCACGGCGCTCGACAATCTGGCCTACTGGCAAATGGTCAACCCGAAAGGCGAATGGCTGCGCATCGAACGCGTGCGCCACAATTTCGGCAAAATCCATGACGAAGAAACTGCCATTTTCGATGTACACACGCTCGATACAAGCGGCAACAACATCGTCAAAACCGAACGTTTAGAAATTCCCGGTCACAAATTCCGCAAAGTCGGCTTGGGTAAAGACGTCACCGACAAATTCTTGAGCGGCCTGCCGGGCATCCAAAAAGAAGGTACCGACGGCATCATTACCAGCGTGGCCTTTGTGTTGCACAAAATGCCGAAGCACACCCGCACCGTCTGCATGGAATTTTTCGGCACTGTCGCCAACGCCACGCCCTCCATCGTTGAAATCCGCGATTACCTGCTCAGACATGAAAAAGTACAATTGGCAGGCTTGGAGCATCTCGACTGGCGTTATGTGCGTGCGGTCGGTTATGCCACCAAATCGGCAGGCAAAGGCCGTCCGAAAATGGTATTGCTGGCCGATGTCGTTTCCGATGACGAGCAAGCCGTGCAGGAAGTGGCCGAACACATGGCCGACATGACGCGCAAACGCGAAGGCGAAGGCTTTATCGCCATCACACCGGAAGCGCGCAAAACCTTCTGGCTCGACCGCAGCCGCACCGCAGCCATCGCCAAACACACCAACGCTTTTAAAATCAATGAAGACGTGGTGATTCCGCTCGAACGCTTGGGCGAA
Source organism: Neisseria iguanae (assembly GCF_003013245.1). Classification (GTDB taxonomy): domain Bacteria; phylum Pseudomonadota; class Gammaproteobacteria; order Burkholderiales; family Neisseriaceae; genus Neisseria; species Neisseria iguanae. The sequence goes on along the minus strand of NZ_PXYY01000023.1, from coordinate 21,937 downwards.
TATTCAGACGGCATCGAACGCATCAACATCGAACTGTCGATTAAAAACAAACTCACCTTATGCACCGCCCTGCTCGATTACCTGCAAAGCCGTCTGCCGGTGGACGCCATGGGTACCGACTTGCCGAGCAAAGAATTATTGGGCGACCGTGCCACACACGCGCTCAACCATGTTTCCGCCGTCAAAGAACGTTGGGAATGGCTGCTGACCAATCTTGACGCCCCCTTGAACGAATACAAAGCGCGTTACGGCAAGGCCGTATTTGCTGATCCGGAAGCGCATGATGACGAAAGCTGCTTTACCGCCTTCCGCGATTTCCGTTTGCGCGTATCAATCAAAGCCGACGTGATGAAACCATTGGGCGAGATTTTCAGCGGCAAATCCGACGTGAAAATTTTAGAAGATTTGGCAAAGATACACGGCAGAATCGTGCGCGGACGCGTATTTGTCGCGCTGCACATGCACGCCGGCGACGGCAACGTCCACACCAATATTCCAGTCAATTCTGACGATGCCGAAATGCTTCAGACGGCCTATCATTCCGTCGACCGCATCATGAAAATCGCCCGTAGCTTAAACGGCGTGATTTCCGGAGAACACGGCATCGGCATCACCAAAATGGAATTTTTGAGCGATGAAGACATGCAGCCGTTTTGGGATTACAAAGCCCAAGTCGACCCTGACGGCCGCTTCAACCGCCACAAGCTGATGAAAGGTGCCGACCTGCGCAACGCCTATACGCCGTCGTTTGAATTGCTCGGCGCGGAATCGCTGATTATGGAAAAATCGTCTTTAGGCACGATTGCCGAATCAGTGAAAGACTGCCTGCGTTGCGGCAAATGCAAACCCGTTTGCTCAACCCATGTGCCGCGTGCCAACCTGCTTTACAGCCCCCGCAACAAAATTCTCGGTGTCGGCTTGCTGACCGAAGCTTTCTTATATGAAGAGCAAACCCGCCGCGGCGTGTCTTTAAAGCATTTTGACGAGCTGACCAACATCGGCGACCACTGTACCGTGTGCCACCGCTGCGTCAAACCATGTCCGGTAAATATCGACTTCGGCGACGTGACCGTGGCCGTCCGCAACTATCTCGACGAAACCGGCCACAGCATCACCGTACCGGCAGCCGCAATGGGCATGGCGTTTTTAAACGCAACCAACCCGAAAGCCATCAAAGCGTTACGTGGCACGATGATCCAAACTGGCTTTCCGGCACAAAATTTTGCCTATAAATTAGGCAAAATATTCCCGATTGTGAAAAAAGGAAAAGCCGCACCGGCTGCCACCGTCAACAAGCCGTCAATTAAAGAACAGGTAATTCACTTCATCAACCGACCGCTGCCCAAAGGCGTGCCGGCCAAAACACCGCGTTCGTTATTAGGCATTGAAGACGACAAAAGCATTCCGATTATCCGCAACCCGCAAACCGCCGAAGACAGCGAAGCCGTGTTCTACTTTCCGGGCTGCGGTTCAGAACGGTTGTTCAGCCAAATCGGCTTGGCCACCCAAGCCATGCTGTGGCATGTCGGCGTGCAGACCGTATTGCCGCCGGGCTATATGTGCTGCGGTTATCCGCAAGATGCAGGCGGCAACAAAGCCAAGGCCGAAAAGATGAGTACCGACAACCGTGTGTCGTTCCACCGCATGGCCAACACGCTGAATTATCTCGACATCAAAACCGTCGTCGTGAGCTGCGGCACCTGTTACGACCAGCTGGAAAAATACCGCTTTGAGGAAATCTTCCCTGGCTGCCGCATTATCGATATTCACGAATACCTGTTGGAAAAAGGCGTGAAACTCGACGGTGTGGAAGGTCAGCAATACCTGTATCACGATCCTTGCCACAGCCCGATTAAAACCATGAATCCCACCCAAATGGCCAGCGAACTGATGGGACAAAAAGTCGTCTTGAGCGACCGCTGCTGCGGCGAATCGGGCATGTTTGCCGTTAAACGCCCCGACATCGCTTCACAGGTGAAATTCCGCAAGCAGGAAGAAATCGACAAAAACCTCAAAGCGCTGCCGCAAAGCCAGCCGGTGAAAATGCTCACTTCCTGCCCTGCCTGTCTGCAAGGTTTGAGCCGCTACCGCGATGACAACGACATGCCGGCTGACTACATTGTCATCGAAATGGCCAAACACATTTTAGGCGGCAACTGGCTGAAAGAGTTTGTCGATAAAGCCAACAACGGCGGTGTGGAAAAAGTCTTGCTGTAAAGGCCGTCTGAACTATAAAAGGCCGTCTGAACGCGCAAACAAATCTTTGATTTTGTTTTCACGCTTGTTCAGACGGCCTTTTTATTTTGTATTAAAATAACACCCTATCCCATCAACCACCGCCCGCAGACCATGTCTAAAAAAATCCTCATCATTTCCCCCAGTTGGATTGGCGACTGCGTCATGACCCAGCCGCTCTACCGCCGGCTGCACGAACTGCATCCTGACTGCAGGATAGACGTGTTCGCACCGAAATGGTCGATGGCAGTATTCGAGCGTATGCCGGAAGTAAACAATATTCTAGAAAACCCGTTCGGCCACGGCGCATTGGATTTAAAAAAACGCTGGCAAATCGGGCGCAAATTAGGCAAACGCGGTTACGACCAAGTCATTGTGCTGCCCGGCTCACTCAAGTCTGCCCTCACCGCCTTTGCCACCGGCATCAAGCAGCGTACCGGCTATGTGGGCGAATCGCGCTACATTTTGCTCAACGACATCCGCAAGCTCGACAAAGCCGCTCTGCCGCTGATGGTCGACCGCTATACCGCGCTTGCCCATCCGAGCCAAGCCGATTTCAACGGTTTTTCCGACAAGCCTTTGTTCCAAATCGATCCGGCAAGCCAACAAACTGCCTTAGTCAAACACGGCCTGCACACCCATCAACCGATTATTGCCTTCTGCCCCGGCGCAGAATTCGGCCCCGCCAAACGCTGGCCGGCACACCATTTTGCCGGCTTGGCACGCGATTACCTTACCGCAGGCTGGCAGGTCTGGCTGTTCGGTTCGCAAAAAGACTTTGAGATTGCCGCAAAAATTAACCGGCTTTCAGACGGCCTCTGCACCAATTTATGCGGTAAAACCTCGCTTTCCGAAGCGATTGATTTACTGGCCTGCGCGGAAAACGTCGTCTGCAACGACAGCGGCCTTATGCACCTTGCCGCCGCACTCAACCGCAAACTCGCCGCCGTATACGGCTCGTCCAGCCCCGACCATACGCCGCCTTTGAGCGACAAAGCCAAAATCGTTACCCTCAATCTCGGCTGCTCGCCCTGTTTCAAACGCGAATGTCCGCTGGGACATACGGATTGCTTAAACAAAATTCAGCCGAAAATGGTGGAAAATGCCATTATTCAGATAAATCATATGCATAAATGATGATGGAAAGGCTGTCTGAAAAAGCTGCTTTTTCAGACAGCCTTTTTTACTTGAATTCCTGTTCAGACAGCCTTATCATCTTTCCATAATCTTGTTCACATTATTTAAGACACACACCATGCAGGATATCCAACAATACGTCCGAGATACTGCTACTGCCGCCAAACAGGCTTTCTATTTGATGGCGCAGGCCACCACCGCGCAGAAAAACGCCGCACTGTTGCGCATGGCCGAATTGGTCGTGCAGCACCAAACCACCATTCTCGCCGCCAACGTGCAAGACATGGAAAACGCCGCCGGCAAAGGCTTGGATTCGCCCCTACTCGACCGCTTGAAACTGACTGAAAAAACCGTGGAATCCATGTGCGAGGGTTTGCGCCAAATAGCTGCGCTGCCTGACCCTGTCGGCGAAATGGACGAATTCCGCATCCGCCCGAATGGTTTGCAAATCGGCAAAATGCGCGTGCCGCTCGGTGTGATCGGTATCATTTACGAATCGCGCCCGAATGTCACCATCGACGCAGCTGCCTTGTGCCTAAAATCCGGTAATGCCTGCGTGTTGCGGGGCGGCAGCGAAGCCTTTGAAAGCAATATGGCGATTGCCAGACTCATCCGCCAAGCTTTGACCGAAAACAACCTACCGCCGGCCGCCGTAAACGTGATTGAAAATACCGGCCGCGAAAGCGTCGGCGCCATGCTGCAAAGCCCCGAATTGATTGACGTGATTATCCCGCGCGGTGGTAAATCGCTGGTTGCCCGCATCGCTACCGAAGCACGCGTACCGGTGATTAAGCATCTAGACGGCATTTGCCACGTTTACATCGACCAAGCCGCCGACACGCAAAAAGCCGTTGAGATTGCCTTCAACGCCAAAACTTCGCGCTACGGTACTTGCAACACCATGGAAACGCTGCTGATCCACGCCGCGCGTGCCGAAGAAATGTTGCCTTTATTGGCGGAAAAATACGCGCAAAAACAAGTCGAACTGCGCGGTTGCGAACGCACTTTGGCCATTCTGCCGAACATCAATGCCGCCACCGAAGAAGATTGGGATACCGAATACCTCGCGCCTGTTTTGGCGGTAAAAATTGTTGATGACTTGAGCCAAGCCATTTCCCACATCAACACCCACGGCAGTCACCACACCGATTCCATCATCACCGAGTCTTACACCGATGCGCAAACCTTCCTACGCGCGGTCGATAGTGCCAGCGTGATGGTAAACGCGTCCACCCGTTTTGCCGACGGCTTCGAATACGGCCTCGGCGCGGAAATCGGCATTTCCACCGACAAAATCCATGTTCGCGGCCCGGTTGGCTTACACGGCCTGACCTCGCAAAAATGGATTGTGTTGGGTAACGGTCAAATCCGCATTTGATTCGGCCTCACGAAGCCGTCTGAAAAGCATTGTTCACTTTTCAGACGGCCTTCTTTCATATTCTTTCATAAAACCACTAAGGAGAAATCATGACAACGAAATCCTTCACCACTGCCGATTTAACCGATATCGCGCCTGATACCCCTTGTTGCGGGATTCAGTTTAAAAGCTTCGGCAACAAATGTTTAAGCGGCAAAATCCATACTTTGAAATGCTTCCGCGACAACAGTTTACTGCACCAAACGCTTAATCAAAAATCCGACAGCGGCGTGCTCGTCGTCGATAACGGCGGCTCGCTTGCCAGTGCATTAATGGGCAGCATGCTTGCCGAAGCAGGCTGTAAAAACGGTTGGGCAGGCATTGTTATTTACGGAGCGGTTCGCGACAGCGCCACCATTGATCAAATGGATTTCGACGTTAAAGCACTCGGCACCAACCACGCCGCAGTGCAAAAAATAACGAGGCGAAACCGGCATTCTGCTCAAATTCGGTGGCGCATCATTTATCCCTGGCCATTATCTATACAGCGGTGAAGACGGTATTTTTGGTTTCTGAAACACCTTTGATTTAATGCCTGTCAAATCACAACAGCCCGTTTGAAAGCCGACATACAGATTTTCTGACGGCCTCATCATTACCTATAAACAAAATCTTCTTTATTTTAGGAGCTGACGTAGATTAGCCCCAAATATCACACCAAATTCGCAAAATTTTAAGCTGCCCTTTATGGTGCGCCAAAGTTAAAACGAAACCCGCATTCTTTCCGGAATAATGGAAAAGATTTCCGGTCAATTCCATTCTATTTCCGTAGCATGCGCTTTGCCCGGTCCCAAAAGTTTTCCATCCCGTCAATGTGGTTTTGCCGCCCTACAAAATGCGTACAGTGACTGGTACGGTGACAAGTGGATTCACCCACGTCAAACACATCACGGCTTTTGCAGCAATCGGGATAAACAATGCCGCCAGGCAATGGTTTTCATTTAATAACCGGCATAAAGTTACCTTTAACGACAACGGTTAAACCTTACCCTGTCGTTTTAGAATGCCAAAAACAGCCACTTTACCTGTAACACCCCGACCGCGTTTGCCTTTGCGCTGCCTGCCAAAACAGTCCCCGTCTCATTCAACCGGGCCATCAAAAATTTCATCTGCCCGAAGTTCTGAACGGTAAGCGATGGCTTGGCGGATTTTACGGTAAAACAACAGGGCGGAATCAGGCCGGATACCGGGCATGCCGGCAGCTGCACGGGCCGTTACTTCCAATTTTATTATAAACAAACCCATTCTTTCTCATTTTCAGACGGCCCCATTAAAGTATGAATATAAGAGAGCGCACGTGACCGCCGCCAACGCCCATTACTCCGCTCGCCGGTGATTGTGAAAACGTTTGAAATTTAATTCTTTTTGCCTAGAATAATAAAAGGCCGTCTGAAAGAAGATCTTTCAGACGGCCTTTTATTATCTGGAAAATCATACCGCCGCTTCACTACGCTCGCCCGTACGAATCCGAATCGCTTCTTCCACCGGATACACAAAAATCTTACCGTCGCCGATTTTGCCGGAACGGGCGTTTTCGATAATGGCTTCGATGGCACGGTCGACATCATGATCGGCCAATACCAGTTCAATTTTGACTTTCGGCAGGAAATCAACGGCGTATTCTGCGCCACGGTAGATTTCAGTGTGGCCTTTTTGGCGGCCGAATCCCTTCACTTCGGTCACTGTCATGCCGGTAATGCCGATTTCGGTCAAGGCTTCGCGCACGTCGTCGAGTTTGAAAGGTTTGATGATAGCTTCGATTTTTTTCATGGCTGGCTTTCTGGTGGTTTTTCAGACGGCATATCAAAGCAACAAGGCCGTCCGAACAGGAAAAGATGAGTGGAAAATTATCACAATCTGCTTGTTTATTCAATCGGGTTTACAGCCGGAATTGTTGACATTTTGCATCAAAATACCCAAGCAGAATGCCACTATTATACGTATAATACCGTTCTTTCCAACCGCATTTGAGAGCCGAAACCATGTCTGTTGTTTTGCCCTTGCGCGGCGCCACCGCCTTGTCTGATTTCCGTGTTGAAAAACTCAAGCAAAAAGCAGCCGCTGCCGGCTTGCCTGAAACGGATCTGGAAAGCGAATTTTGGTATTTTGTCAGCAGCGAAAATGTTTTAGACGCTGCGACCGTTGAAAAACTGCAAGCCCTGCTGGAAGCAGGACGTGTTGCCGAAACACCTAAGCCCGCTAGCGGCTTGCATTTATTTTTGATTACACCTCGTTTGGGAACAATTTCGCCTTGGGCTTCCAAAGCCACCAACATCGCGGAAAACTGCGGTCTTGCGGGTATCGAACGCATTGAACGCGGCATGGCGGTGTGGATTTGCGGCGATTTGACTGCCGGAGAGCAACAACAATGGACAGCATTGTTACACGACCGCATGACCGAAAGCGTGTTGACCGGCATTGACGCGGCGGCTCAACTGTTCCGCCACATCCGATCAGAAACATTCTCTACCGTTGATTTATTAAACGGCGGCAAAGACGCCTTGGTCAAAGCCAATGGCGAAATGGGCTTGGCCTTGTCGCCTGACGAAATCGATTATCTGGTAGAAAACTATCAAGCCTTAGGCCGCAATCCGATTGATGTCGAACTGATGATGTTTGCACAGGCCAACTCCGAACATTGTCGTCACAAAATTTTCAACGCTGACTTTATCTTAAACGGCGAAAAACAGCCGAAATCGCTTTTCAGCATGATTCGCGACACCCACAACGCCCATCCCGAAGGCACAGTTGTCGCCTATAAAGACAATTCCTCTGTGATTGAAGGTGCAAAAATCGAGCGTTTCTACCCGCATGCCGATGAAAACCAAGGCTACCGCTTCCACGAAGAAGACACCCACATCATCATGAAAGTGGAAACCCACAACCACCCGACCGCCATTGCCCCGTTTGCAGGTGCGGCCACCGGTTCGGGCGGTGAAATACGCGACGAAGGGGCAACCGGCAGAGGTTCGCGTCCGAAAGCGGGTCTGACTGGTTTTACCGTATCGAATCTGAATATTCCGGGTTTGGCGCAGCCGTGGGAAAAAGCCTACGGCAAACCAGGCCATATCGCTTCGCCTTTGGATATCATGATTGAAGGCCCGGTCGGCGGCGCGGCATTTAACAACGAATTCGGCCGCCCCAACCTCTTGGGCTATTTCCGCACCTTTGAAGAAAAATTCGACGGCCAAGTGCGCGGCTACCATAAGCCGATTATGATTGCCGGCGGCTTAGGCAACATTCAAGCGCAGCAAACGCATAAAGGTGAAATTCCCGAAGGCGCATTATTAATCCAACTTGGCGGCCCGGGCATGTTGATTGGTTTGGGCGGCGGCGCGGCTTCGTCTATGGATACCGGCACCAACGATGCTTCTTTGGATTTCAACTCCGTGCAACGCGGCAACCCCGAAATCGAACGCCGTGCGCAAGAAGTCATCGACCGCTGTTGGCAGCTGGGCGAAAACAATCCGATTATCTCGATTCACGATGTGGGTGCGGGCGGATTGTCAAACGCCTTCCCCGAATTGGTCAACGATGCCGGCCGTGGTGCGAAATTCAAGCTGCGCGATGTACCGCTGGAAGAAGACGGCCTGACCCCGTTACAAATCTGGTGCAACGAATCTCAAGAGCGTTATGTGTTGTCGATTTTGGAACAAGATTTAGACACCTTCCGCACCATTTGCGAACGCGAACGCTGCCCGTTTGCCGTAGTCGGCGTAGCCACCGACGACGGCCATCTGCAAGTGCGCGATGACCTGTTTGACAACAATCCGGTCGATTTACCGCTGAATGTTTTACTCGGCAAACCACCTAAAACCACCCGCAACGACACCACCGTAACGCCGTCTGAAAGCCAGTTTGACGCGTCTGCCATCGACATCACCGAAGCCGCCTACCGCGTGCTGCGCTTACCGGCCGTAGCCGCCAAAAATTTCCTGATTACCATCGGCGACCGAAGTGTCGGCGGCATGACCCACCGTGACCAAATGGTCGGCAAATACCAATCACCTGTAGCCGATTGCGCTGTGACCATGATGGGCTTCAATACACACCAAGGCGAAGCGATGTCTATAGGCGAAAAACCGACTGTCGCCCTATTTGACGCGCCTGCTTCCGGCCGCATGTGCGTGGGCGAAGCGATTACCAACATTGCCGCGGTAAATATCGGCGACATAGGCAATATCAAATTATCTGCCAACTGGATGGCCGCCTGCGGCACAGAAGGCGAAGACGAAAAACTCTACCGCACAGTAGAAGCCACTTCGCAAATCTGCCAGACCTTGGGGTTGAGCATTCCGGTGGGCAAAGACAGCCTGTCGATGAAAACCGTATGGCAAGACGAAGTAGGACAAAAATCCGTGGTTTCGCCTTTGAGCCTGGTTATCACCGCGTTTGCACCGGTGAAAGACGTGCGTAAAACCATTACACCCGAATTAAAAAACGTGGAAGACAGCGTATTACTGCTGGTTGATTTAGGCAACGGCCAAGCGCGCATGGGCGGCTCGGCTTTGGGTCAGGTATACAACCAAATGGCGGGCAAGGCGCCTGATATTAACCCGGGCCGTCTGAAAGCGTTTTACAATGCCATTCAACAATTAGTCGCCGAAGACAAATTATTGGCTTACCATGACCGTGGCGACGGCGGTTTGTTTGCCACCTTGGCGGAAATGGCGTTTGCCGCCCGCGTGGGTTTGGACGTGGATTTGACCGCATTGCTTGCCGCGCAAACCGCAGGCGGAAATACCGCGATCCGTGCCTTGTTTAACGAAGAATTGGGCGCAGTGATTCAAGTTGCCGCCGCCGATGCGGCCGCCGTGTCTGCCCTGTTTGATCAAGCCTGTGTGCCACTGCACAGCATTGCCACGCTGGCTGCCGATGAAACCTTCACCATCCGCAACCAAGGCGAAGTGTTGCTGCAACAAAGCCGCGCCGGCCTGCAAGCGGCATGGCAGGAAACCAGCCACGCCATCCAACGCCTGCGCGACAATCCGGCCTGCGCCGACAGCGAGCTGGCTCTGGTTCAAGACAACGCACGCGCCGCGCTGTTTGCCGATGTAAAATTTGATGTGAACGAAAACATCGCCGCGTCGTTTATCAACAACGGTGCAAAACCGAAAATCGCCATTCTGCGTGAACAAGGTGTCAACGGCCAAATCGAAATGGCTGCTGCCTTTACCCAAGCCGGTTTTGATGCTTATGACGTGCATATGTCCGACCTGATGGGTGGCCGCGTACATTTAGATGATTTCAAGATGTTAGCCGCTTGCGGCGGCTTCAGCTACGGCGACGTATTGGGGGCGGGAGAAGGCTGGGCGAAATCGATTCTGTTCCACCCTGCTCTGCGCGACCAGTTTGCCGCCTTCTTCGCCAATCCGAACACTTTAACCTTGGGCGTATGCAACGGCTGCCAAATGGTCAGCAACTTGGCGGAAATTATTCCGGGCTCTGCCGCATGGCCGAAATTCAAACGCAACGAAAGCGAACAGTTTGAAGCGCGTTTAAGCATGGTTACCGTACCAAAATCCAACTCGCTGATTCTGAAAGAAATGATTGGCAGCAGCCTGCCGGTTATCGTCAGCCACGGGGAAGGCCGCGCCGACTTTGCCCGCACCGGCGGCAATATCTCTGCCGGCTTGGGCGTTGCGCTGCAATACGTTGACGGCCTGAACCAAGTAACCCAAACCTACCCGCTCAACCCGAACGGCTCGCCGCAAGGCATTGCCGGTGTGACCAACACCGACGGCCGCGTCACCATCATGATGCCGCACCCCGAGCGTGTTTACCGCGCCGCACAAATGAGCTGGAAACCTGAAGATTGGACGGGCCAATCCGGCTGGACGCGACTGTTTGCCGGTGCGCGCAAGGCTTTGGGTTAAACTGCCGGACGTGTTTTGACCATGAAGTGAGGCTTTTGATCCCCCCTCCCCGGATTTGACTACGACGGTTCAAAAAGACCGCATCGCAGAACGCGCAGACATATCGAAATACCGGGTCAAGCGCTTGAGAAACACATCGCGAAGAAAGTAAGCCGAAGACAGAGATTTTACAAAGGTCTCAAACCTTCTGAAAAAAAGACAGATGAAATCCGTGATTCAAACCTTGCTTTCAGACAGCCTTTTTATATTTAAACGCTTATGCGGTATGATAGGCATAAATTGATTAACAAGCCGTCTGAAACATGAAACATGCTTTTATTCTCAGCTATTGCGACTATCCTGAATGCGACACCAAACCGTTTGCACTCCTGACCGCCAATCCGACCAAAATGCATCATTATGTCGCGCAAACCGAGCAGCGGCAGCATGCGCATAACTCGTCAGTCGGTACGCAAAACCAAAATGTTTACCGCCTGCCAATCAGCCTGTTCCTCATTCCTTACCTCGGCGAGGCGGATAATGTGAACATTATCACCAATCTGGCGGCGAAAAATCTTTACACGCTGGCCTTTGTCGAAAATTCGCCCAATCAATACAATCTCGAAAGCTGGTTCAACCGCCATGAAAGCGGCGGCTATGAAAATTCGTGCCAAATGTTGCGCAGCCTGCCCACAGGCCGTCTGAAAGTACCCGATGCCGTTTGGCGGATTCTTCGCCTGAAGCTGTTGGGCATTTTACGCAATCCGAACAACCACAAAACCTTGTTTGCCTATAGGCTGCATCAGGCCATCCGCCGCCAACTGCCTGCAGTAAGCCGCGAATTCGTGCATTTAATCCGTGCCCGCGACCCGAAGCGCATCCGCTCAATTTTACAGAATTCCGATTTCAATTTTAACGGCTACGTTAATTGGCTCTCTAATCTTTACGGTATGTTAAGCGATGGCATATCCCAGCCTTCGCTGTTTGAACAAATGTTCCGCGCAGCGTTTGATGTGCCTGAAGCGGTAAAAATTGAGCTTTACCGCTATCCCGACAATTCAGGCTTGTGTCTGTTTAACGACCACTCGTTTTGTTTGCAGGAATCAAAAAAAAGAAATCAGCGCCGGCGTGAACCTGGCCCATGATATGTTTGCCATTGTGCATGTCAAACTGGATTTATGGCACACGCTAAAAAGCGGGTTCACCTACAAACAAACCCGCAAACAAGACGAAATCCATATTTACGACCACAACCAGATCCAACGCCTGACCTACAACCGCTTAACTATCAAGCAGGCACGCACTGCCGTGTACGGTTTGAGCCGCAACCACCGCGCTTATATGCAGGAACAAGCCGTCTGAAAAAAGGAATAGCATGAAAATCACTCCAATCAAAGCATTCAACGACAACTATATTTGGATGATTCAGGAAGGTAATCTGGCCGTCTGTGTCGACCCTGGCGATGCCACGCCGGTATTGAAATTTCTGGTCAGCAACCGCCTGATGCTTGCGCAAACATGGATTACCCACCACCATGACGACCATTGTGGCGGCGTAAATGCATTGTGGCGCACGTTTTTAGAATCACCAGTTTACGGCAACAGCGACATTGCTGAAGCTACCCACCGAACGAAAGCCGGCTTACAAATCCCCTTCGGCGACGGTTTGGCGACCGTTTGGGCTACACCCGGCCACACCAGCCATCATTTAAGCTATCTGTTTGAAACGTCAGACGGCCTGCACGTTTTTTGCGGCGACACCCTATTCAGCGCCGGCTGCGGCCGTGTGTTTACCGGAACAATTGGAGAATTGTTCGACAGCTTCCTGCGTTTCAACCAATTGCCGGAAAATACCTTGTTTTACCCCGCGCACGAATACACTGTTTCTAATCTACGCTTTGCCGCCCACATCGAGCCGGACAATGCTGACATTCACACGGCCTTGCAGACAGCCGAATCTGCCACCGCCCCAACTTTGCCGGTAACACTGTTGCACGAGCGCAAAGTCAACCCGTTTTTGCGCGTCGGCTTGCCGCAGGTTTGGGAACGCGTGGAAAAATTGAGTGGCAAAAAATTTGCCGGCGAATTTGAAGTATTCGCCGCATTGCGTGAATTGAAAAATAATCCTAGGACCGACGTAAATTAGCCCCTAAATACCATACCCTTTCCGCAAGGTTTTGAGTTGCGCTAACGGAGCACCAAAGTTAAATCCAAACCCGCATCCTTTCAAGAATAATGGAAAAGATTTGCAGGCAATTCCGTTGTGTTTTCTCAGAACACGTTTTGCCTGATTCCAAAAATTCCCAATGCCGCTGATGTGGTTCTGACGATCAGCAAAGCATTGCGAATGATTGCTGCAATGGTGATGGAATTCACGCACATCAGGCACGTCATCATTGTTATAAACCATGCCTTCAGGCATGACTTTTCTCTTAAAAACAGGAGGTAAGGTTTCGGTTCGGGCGTTGTCCGCAATCACAGAACAGTCTTTTCCATCCCGTTTTGGGATGCCGGAAACAGCCACTTTCCCTGCGGCGCCTCTGCTGTGTTTGCCTTTAGGATAACCCCAAAATAACGCTCGTCCAGCTCAACCGCAGCATCAAAAACCGCATCGGCTTCCAATGCCGAACGGTGACTGATAAACCCTCTCTCGTATTTTGCGCTAAGAAAGTAGCGCAGAATTGGGCCGGATACCCAACAAATCAGCCGCCGAACGTGCAGTAAATTCCCGTACAAAAAATTCGAGCAGTTTTTGTATGTTTCTTTCTAATTTGCAATGGGTTATCACCGGTATGACTGCTGATCTATGTCAGCCCCATAATTTTTAAGGCCATCTTTAAATCTTTACAAAAAACCGTCTGAAACACATGATTCCCATCATCTCTTTCAAGCGGCCCTGTGATGCTTAAGCCAAACGCAAACTTTTATTTTGAGGCTGTCCTAAGATAAAGATAACTCGGAAAATTCAAATTAAGTCAGAATTATCCCCATCGCAAAAGTCGTCTAAGCCGGTACAAACAAAACAAACTCATTGGGCTGTTTGTTTCGGGAGTTACCGCCCGAACAGCATCCGGGTTAGCTGGCGTAAACAAAAATACCGCAGCCTGTTACTTTCATTGTTTACGGTTACTTATTTATCAAAACAGCCTGCATTTGGAAATATTTGATGTGTAAGTAGCAGTTTGAACGGTATTGGCAGACAAGGTAAAGGTAAACGCAGTCGTGGTGCTGCCGGTAAAGTCGTTTTGTTCGGGCTTTTGAAGCAAAACGGTAACGTTTTTACTGTTGCTATACCCATACACAAACAGCTGCCTTGCGGCCAATTCTCCGTGAACAGGTTAGCCCTGGCAGCATTGTTTATAGCGGTTGTTATCGCCGTTATGACTTACAAAGGAGGCCCTCATTTCATCATGCAGTATCTTTCCGGCAGAAAACCCGTCTGCTGCGTTGGAAATACACGCAAGGTGTCCGACCTTGCCGTGCCGGCCGGTTTTTCCGGCGCGGCGCGTCAAACCGCCTCCTTTGAGTATCGACCCGAATACCGCTTTTCTGCTCGAAAATCGGCGACACAGACGAAATGATCACACGCCTTGGACGTAAATGAATTTTGACATTTTCGCATGAACCACAGCACGCATTTTACCGGGCGACAAAACCATATTAACGCAATTGAGCACTTTTGGAACCGGGCAAAACGTCATTGACGCAAGTTTAACGGTATTGCCAAAGTGCATTTTGAGCTGTATTTGAAGGGATGTGAACCGTGTTTTGACAATAGCGGGATGAAAATTCCGATTTCCATTTTAAAATAATTGGTAACGCAGAATTTGTCCTGATTATTTAGGACAGCCTCTTATTTTTCAAATCTTTTTTCAAATCCACCAAACGTGTTCCTGCCAGAAAGTCGTATAAAAACTGGTGGTCGGGATTCAGCAATGCAAAACCCCATGGCAGAATCAGCCAAAATAATGCTGCACTAAACGCCAGCATTGGCGGGATATTCAGCAAATGGCGCAATCCCGCATAAGCAAGCATGGGGATAAACACAACAAACACACATGCCCAGATAAAACGCAGGCGCAGCTGATGCAACGGCGGTTGTACGTTTTGCTGGTTGGCCAAGCCGATTTTCCATGTCTGCATCGCCAGCGTTTGCCCTTTTTGCAGCCAGTTTGTACGGAAGTAATACCACCAAAACCCAATTACCAAAATACAGGTCGTAAAGCTGGATAAATACGTTGAAATCGGATTGAGAAAAATCGCCAATATGCCGGAAAGAATCGCAGCGATGGCAGTAACGGCACCGACCAGCAACATTTCGTACATCAAGGCGGCAAGACGGCGTTTGAAGGAAACAGCAGGAAATCGGGTCATAGGGACAGAGGCGTTATACAAAGGCTGCCTGCACGGTACATAGTGAAATCACGCAAAACATTGATTCCGTATTTCACACCTGTTCAGACGGCCTGTCGGTTAAAAATCAACGGTGCGGGCGCTTCTGGCCTTTGGCCTGTTGTGCCGCCATTTGGTTCATTTCCTGACGGGTCGGGCGTTTTTTGAACATGGCATGCGCTTCGTCAACCGAGCATTTTTGCGACAGGCAAACCAGCGTAACTGCATCTTTTTGCGCTTGGCCGCCACGGTGATACATACGGCGCAGATTGGCTTCGTTAATGCGGCCTTTTGCAGGGTCGATGTCGAATTTTTTCAGACGTTCGATAAATTGGCGTTGCTGGCGGCGCGACGTCCAAACAAAGCCGCCGGCCGCCGCCGCCATAATCACAATGGCAACCGCAATGGCAATCGGCCACGAATCTACGATTAACACCAACAGCAGGCTTAAAACAGCCGTGGCCAGAACCATCAGGCCGGCTAAACGGATTTTTGCTTTTGTATCCATGGGTTGTGTTTCCTTAAAACAGTTTGAGGCCGTCTGAAAAAATTTCCGTTGGGCTTTTCAGACGGCCTTGGAATGATTTAACGCTATTTTACAGTATTTTCAGGTCTAAAGGGAAAGATTACCTGCTTTTTCATGCAAACAGGCAATGAACGGTTTACACCGCCAACCCTATCACCAATTGCTTAAACACCGCCCACGCATCGCCATCTTCTGCGCCTTTAATCATGCGGTCGATTTTGGCACAGGTTTGTAGGGCTTCGAGCAGTCGGCTGATGGGAATACGGTTGGCAGCCATCGGTGCCAGCGTTTGTTTTTCGCCCCACAGGCGCAGGCTGTTGCGCAGCGATTGGACATTTTGGCCTTGCTTTAAAGCAGCAGTGAGGCGGATGAGCGTGCGGATATCTTCGGCCACCGCCCAGAGCAGCAGCACCGGTTCTTCGCCACCGGCTTCCAAGCCGTCAAGCAAACGCACCACTCGTTGCACATCGCCCTTCATCCATGCGCCGGCTAATTGGAACACATCAAAACGTGCCACATTGGCTACCGCCGCTTCGGCATCGGCCATACTCAGCAAATGGCCTTTCGGGTGCAGCAAAGCAAGTTTGTCAATTTCCTGCTTGGCAGCCAACAGATTGCCTTCGACACGTTCTGCAAACAGAGCCAGCGCATCATTTTCAATCTCCAAATCCCATTTTTTCAGACGGCCCCGAACCCATGCCGGCAAGGCTGAAACACCCACGGCTTTGGCTTCGAGCATCACACCGTTTGCCGCCAGCGCTCCGAACCATTTGGCTTGCGTTTGCGCCTTTTCCAGCTTGGGCAGCATGATGACGGTCACTGTATCTTCAGGCAGCTGCTGGGCGAAATGCTGCAAGGCTTCACCGCCGTTTTTGCCCGGCTTACCGTTGGGAATGTACAGTTCGAGCAGTTTCAAATCGGCAAACAAACCCATGCCTCCCGCCGATTGCAGCCATTCGTTCCAATCAAAATTATTTTCGGCAGTGTGCATTTCGCGGTTGAGATAGCCTTGCTGGCGCGCTGCCGTACGCAAAGTATCAAGCGCTTCAATCCTCAACAACTCTTCTTCGCCGTGAATCACATACAGCGGCTTGAGCGGCATATCGGCACTAAGCTGCCCGATATTCATCGCCACCATTTACTGCGCCGCTTTCAAAAAGGTCAGGCGGCGCACGATTTGGTCGGCGGCATCGGTGCGCATTTCCGACCAGATGGTTTGTTCTTCTTCGGTTTTACCCAATACTTCGCTGTCGGCGTAATCCATGGTGCGGTGTACCAATATAGTCATCGGCTCGCCTACCGGTTCGCCGTTGCGGGCGGCTTGCGCGTCGACACGCAATATCAGCAGGTACTCGTTGATGTCGGCGGCACGGGTGATGGTGTAAATGTCGCGGCGTGTTTTAATATTGGTCACGTTAACCGCCATTTGCGCTTTGTCCATACTGACCGGACGGCCGTCTGAACGACGCAGGGAATTTTCCAAAGCCTGTTGCAATGCACCGCCGTTGACATACCAGTTTTGATACGGCAGCGGCCGCGATGTACTGGCCGTGCCTTTCAAATGGAAACCGCATGAAGCCAAGAGTAATACGGCAGCGGTCAGGATGGTTTTTTTCATGTCAGACTTTCATTTCCGAGACGGGAAAACTGGATTATAACGGATTATCAGGCCGTCTGAAATCTTTAGGTTTCAGGCGGCCTGATAGAATGGAAAATGAGTCGGGATATTATGATAAACCTGTTTGAGAACAACTTGAATCAGTGTAATCGGCAGGGCAATCACATGAAGCAAATCATGGCATAATGCCCGTATGAACCCACTTATCGCCATCTCCGCCAATATCAAAGACCCGCGCAAAGACCCGCGGCAGCACGGCAAAATCAAACATAATCTTTCCGAAAGGCCGGCCGTAGCCGCCATACTAAGCAGTGCAAACAATTGCGCCGAAATCGAAAAGTATGGGGCGGATACAAACCCGAATGGCTGCGGCAGCTTACACCACCCGAAAACGGCATTGCCTCCCACGATACCTGCAGTCTGCTGTCTGCCGGCATCAATCCCGAAAAATTCCCGCAATGCTTTATTGGTCGGGCTGCTCAAATGACCCCTGTATTTGACGGCAAAACCCTGCGTAAGAACGGCGGCAGAAGTCAAAAGCCTATTCAACCGTCAGCGTATTTGCCAGAGAAATGTTGCAGACAAACCCAATGAAAAAAATGCCGGGCGCAGTTGCGTTCATTTGCCGTTGAATCGGAACGCCATATCGACGATAAAGACTAGGCTTTATATCGGCAGCCCAGAGCCTGCGGCTGTACGGATACGGCAATCGGTCCGTTCGCATTGGGCGGTGGAAAATCCGCTGCATTGGTGTTTGGACATGTGGTTTGCCGGTGACCGGATGTGTCTGCGGGAGCAATATGCAGCAAAAAATATGCACAGATTGAAGCAGTTGGCACTGAACCTGATCAACCGGGACAAATCGGTCAAACGGAGGATCAATTCAAAACGGTTAATGGCGGCCGGAGATGATGAGTTTGGGTCTCTTCTGCCAGGGAGGGGAAGTTCATGCGATTGCCCTGGTGCAATCGCATGAAGGCTGTCTGAAAGTAAGTAGGGGTTTTCAGACGGTCTCACAATATGATTATGCTTTTCAAAGAAACAGCAAACTATGCATCATTGTCCAACCAGATCACACTGGCCATGCGGCCGGTTTGCCCGTCGCGTCGGTAAGAAAAAAAGCTGTCGCGCTCCAGCACGGTGCAATGTCTGCCGCCGTAAATCATGGTCACGCCTTCGCGCTGCAACACCATCTGCGCCAAGGCATACATATCGGCCAGATATTTGCCACCGCCAATGGCTTCAAATGCGCTGTCAACCGAGGATATTTGCGCGGTAAACGCATCGAACACTTCCTGCCCCACTTCAAACGCCTCCGGCCCAATCGCAGGTCCCAAATAAGCCATAATTTCCAATGGTTCGACCTGCATGGCACGCACGGTATTTTGCAACACACCGCCTGCCAATCCACGCCAACCGGCATGGGCAGCAGCCACTACGGTTCCGGCTTTGTCGCAAAATAATACCGGCAGGCAATCCGCGGTCATGCTGGCGCAAGCGGCTTGACCGGTTGTATCGACGCTGGCATCGGCATCAGTGAGCGTTAACAGCGCATCTGTCGCATTTACCACAATATCGCTGTGGATTTGGTTTAAATAAGCGACAGGCAGATCAATTTGGCTTTGCACGATTTCCCTGTTACGCGCCACATACTCAGGATTATCGCCGACATGTGTACCGACATTCAGGCTGTGAAACGGCTTTTCGCTCACACCGCCATTACGCGTCGTAATTAAGGTTTTCACATTGGCAGGCGCAGGCCAACTGGCTGTGAGAAAGGTTTTATGTTGCACTTTGATGCCCAAAGTTTCGCTTAAGGTTTTCATGCCACTCCTTATTTTCAGACCGCCTTATTGATTAATAAACTATTTAAAAGCAATATTAATCAAATAATTAACTATTTCTCATATCAATAGGCCGTCTGAACGGTTAATTCGGTACATAAACGATTTCAACATCGTAATCGTCTTCGTCCCAATCATCGTCGTCATCGTTATCAAGTTTGCCTTGCCATTCTTCTTCGTGGCCCAACGATGAATCCAAACCGGCTTCCAAGCGCAAGACGGAAAGCAGACGGTAAATATCGTCAGGCAAAGGAGCTTCAAACAACACGGTTTCATTGGTTTTCGGATGAATAAAGCTCAAACGGTATGCATGCAACGCTTGGCGCGCGCCCAAACCTTTCACTGCTTCTTTTACCGTCTCGCTACACGGATGCCGCGGGTTGCCATACACAGGATCGGCGGCCAACGGATGGTTGGCTTCGCGCATGTGCACGCGGATTTGATGGGTACGGCCGGTTTCCAAAGTGCATTCGATATAGCTGTGCGATAAATAACGTTCCAACACCTTCACATGAGTCACAGCCGGTTTACCGCCATATTTCACGACTGCCATTTTCAAGCGGTTGTGCGGGTCGCGGCCGATTAAGGTATTAATTTTGCCGTCAAACGGCACAATACCGCTAGCAACAGCGCGGTAAATACGCTTCACCGTGCGTGCCTGCAGCTGCTGCACCAATGAAGTTTGCGCCGGTAAAGTTTTTGCCACCACCATCAAACCACTGGTTTCTTTATCTAACCGGTGAACAATACCTGCACGCGGTACTTGGCTCAACTCCGGACAATGCGCTAACAAGCCGTTTAACAGCGTGCCCGTCCAGTTTCCTGCTGCGGGATGCACCACTAATCCGGCAGGTTTATTCATGACGATGACGGTATCGTCTTCATAGACAATATCCAAATCCATTGATTCGGGGGTGAACGCCAGATTTTCTTCGCTCGGGCGTACAGTAACTGTGATAAACTCCCCACCAATCATTTTGGCTTTCGGCTGGGCAGGTTTGTTGTTTACAATAACATCGCCGTCTTTAACCCAAGCAGTCAGACGGCTGCGCGAATAATCAGGCATAAGTTTGGCCAGCGCGACATCCAAACGTAAGCCGGCCATCTCGACAGGCAGGGTCAATTTAACACAACTTTCTGCTTCAGGGACTGCCGCAAAGTCTAAATCATCGCTATAATCAGCTTCATTATCAAAGGAAGTATTCTGCATGAAAAAAATTCTTTTATTAGTTTCTTTAAGTTTGGCACTCAACGCATGTGCCAATAAAGGCACCATCGATAAAGATGCTCAAATTACTCAGGATTGGAGTGTGGAACAGCTTTATGCTGAAGCACAAGATGAATTGAACAGCAACAATTATACGCGAGCCATCAAGTTATATGAACTGTTGGAATCACGTTTCCCTAATGGCCGCTATGCACAGCAGTCGCAATTGGATACCGCCTACGCTTACTATAAAGACGACGAACCGGAAAAAGCCTTGGCCGCCATTGACCGCTTCCAACGCCATCACCCGCAACATCCGAACATGGATTATGCCTTATATCTAAAAGGCTTGGTATTGTTTAATGAAGACCAGTCTTTCTTAAACAAACTGGCTTCTCAAGACTGGTCTGACCGCGACCCTAAAGCCAACCGCGATGCCTACCATGCGTTTGCACAATTGGTTGAGCGTTATCCCAACAGCAAATACGCACCCGATGCCACTGCCCGCATGACCAGACTCGTTGACGCGCTGGGCGGTAATGAAATTGCCGTAGCCCGATATTACATGAAGCGTGGTGCGTATGTTGCCGCCATTAACCGCGCACAAAAAATTGTTCAACAATACCAAAATACGCGCTACATTGAAGAATCATTGGCCATGATGGAATTAGCTTACAAAAAACTGGAGAAACCCCAACTGGCCGAAGATACCCGCCGTATTTTGCAGCAAAACTTTCCGCAAAGCCCATTCCTGACGCATGAATGGCGCAATGGCGATATACCTTGGTGGCGCTACTGGAAGTAAATCATTAACTTAAAAAAATCAGCCTGAAATATTTCAGGCTGATTTTATTTCAGCTAACCGATAAATCCGTTTTAATCTACCTGGTTGTAAATTATCTGGTTGTAAATAATGTGATCCTACTTAGAACGAATCAGATAGGGATATCCCGATTACACATTTCCCTTTAAGTTAGCAAAATAAAACATGTTCGTTACAAGGGGTAACTGTGTCCTTATTACACAAACCGAAAGGCCGTCTGAAAGCCTATACGCCTTCAGACGGCCTTAGATATTGTGACAGGTCGCGGCCGGATGACGGCAGAAATACCGTTACCGCCCCACCTTCTTTTCCTCCTTATCGTCCTCCCCCGCTTTTTTACTTCTTGACCGCAGACTGCGCCATCTTCTTGGCAGGCGCCGCCACAACGGCTTCATTCTTCAGTTTTGAGAAGATCCCTTCGCCAATGCCTTTGACGTTTTTCAACTCGTCCAAGGTCTTAAAGCTTCCATGCTGTGTGCGGTATGCTACAATCGCTTTCGCTTTGGCCGGACCGACACCCGGCAGTGCAGTCAGTTCGCTTTCGGAAGCGGTGTTGACGTTAACGGCAGCAGCAGATACGGAAGCAACCAAAGTGCTCAGAGCGTAGAAGATGATTTTTTTCATCGGATTCATGCGTTTTCTCCTAAATATGATAATAATACCTTTGATTATATTTACACATAACCAATAAAGCAAACTTTATTTGCCCATCTGCTCATCACTGTTTCATGATAACGACGCTTTTGGGTGGTCGTTTTACATGTTGGTTTGTTCCTTCCTCAGGGTTTTATATTCCTCAATAAATGCCCCCAAGACGCAAAGAAGCCTCCGGCAAATCGCCGGAGGCTTCAGAATGGGTGTTTGGCAGTGACCTACTTTCACA
>NZ_PXYY01000022.1 GCF_003013245.1 Neisseria iguanae | reverse complement strand
GTCTGCCTGTTTCCGCTGCCCCGGAGCCGTACGCAAACCGATTTATACGACCAATGCGGCAGAGGCGGTACACCGCCAGTTTCGGAAGCTGGCCAAAACCCAAGGCGCATTCCCCAATGAAACCGGCCTGCTGAAGCTTTTATATGGCGGTATCGGTAAGGCTTCGGGGAAAAATGGACGATGCCGATTGCAAACCGAGGGCAGACGCTCCCGCAGTTGGCGGTTTGTTTTGACGGCCGGACGGCATTATCCGGTTGTAGAATTCAAACTGACACAGGATTTTGAACGACCTCAAACCGCACGCGTTACCCTAAACGGCTCGACTTATACCGTAGTGGCAAACGGCACGGCTACTTTGTACCAGCAACCATATTCTGTTGTTGTTGTCGGTAAGAAATTTACAGGTACCGACTTTACCAACCCGAGCTTAAGTTGGTTTGAGCGTGCAGATGACTATTTAATCGTTGATACTCTGAAAGGTTATACAACCAAGCAATTGCCGTCTGAAGGGCAGTTTAATTATAAAGGCATTGCATTTACGGCAAATGAAACGGGCGTATTGTCCTATGATGTCGATTTTGCAAATAAAACAGGCAGCGGACGCATTACTGGAATTTCACAAGCCGGGCCGGTGACTTTGCCTAAAGGCAATATTACAACGATTAATTACATGAATAATCCTGATAAAGTCGGAATCAGCGGTTTCGGTATTGAAGCAGACGCAGTATCTGCCCGTGTGGGCAATGGTTCTTACCGCTTGGGCTTTTTTGGTCCAAATGCAGAAGAAATCGCTGGTGTTTTTGAAGGTGTCCTCGGTTTCGGCGGTAAACGTTGATATTGGAAATACGGTTATAATCTTAGGCCGTCTGAAAGTGTTTCGATGCTTTTCGGCGGCCTGATTTCATCATAAGTGGGGAATGTGGAATATACTGCTTTTTTCCGATTCTGTTCACACCCCTTACTTTCTTCACCTGCGCTTCGGCTTTCCTGTTGCGATACGCTGCTTGCGCCTTTGTTTTTCGACCATCTTGTACAATCTCACCTGTTAACTCTTCAAACCGTGCTACACGGTCTGAATATTTTGTTTTCTCAAATTCATCAATTAGTTGTTTTGCTGTGTTTCTAAGCGTGTCATCGATCAATTCGCTTATGATAGTGCGCTGTTGAACCGTCTGAGACACCGTCAATCTTTCAGGTAGTTCTAAGATAGATTTAAGCGATAAAACAACGTCCGATAATGAATGAATTGTATTGCCCGAAATCAAAGGTCGGCAAGGTCGAATGAACTGTCCGCCGAAGGCCTATTGGACATTTGGGATGATTTTCCATCCCAAATCCTACTCCCGGCTACTAAAATATCTTCTGACAAATATAATCTTACCCCTTCTTCCCAAGCCCGGAGGGCATCGGGTTTTGGTCTTTAATTCAGTGAATTTCCCCTCTATAGCTGTTTTACTAAATAACGGGCACAGAAATATCCAAATGCCCTCACTCCCGCTCAGGCGGGAATCCGGTTCCGTCGGGACGGGAACTTGTAAAAAATTACTGAAAACCCACGTTCCGGATTCCCGCCTGTGCGGGAATGACGGATTTCAGGTTTCAGACGGCATGGGAAAAACTTGTACTCATTTTTAAGTCAAACGGCAATAGCCGGTTCAGAAATACCATGACACCGAACCCGCGGCCGAAGGATGGTATTGGCGGCAGTCTTTTCCGATTGAATGGGCTTTGAAAGGGCCTGTTTGGTTTTACGGCGGATGGTTTTCCCGTTGCGGTGGTGACGACAGGTCTGCCTGCCGTGGGTGTATCCGTATGCGGGCAGCCCGGGGGATGCGGGTTTTGGGGTGGGGAGATACGTGTTACACAGAGAGCATTTATATCTTTGCCTGCCGTTTTTACGGTGGTTCTTCACCGGGCTGTTTTGATGGCAAAAAGGACGCTTTTTATAAACATTGGCAAAAAACTGCCAAAAGGCCTGTATGATAAGGTTTCCGGCGGTTTTTATCATCCTTAATGTCTAATAGGCCCATTTTGCTGAAAGACAAAACCTTATTAACAGGATTAAGCATTTTTGGAATCAGGCAAAACGGCATTTGCGCAAAAGCGCATTTCGAGTTGTATTTAAAGGAATGTGAACGGCGTTTTGACAACAGCGGGATAAAAGTTTTAAAACAATTAGTAAGATAGGATTTGCCCTGGTTGTCCAAGACAGCCCCTAAATTAATAATGATGACAAAAGCGGAGGCCAGATTCCTGAATCCGACACTTGCTTGAAAAGCAAGAAAGCAATTGAAATTTAGGGTAAAGTCTACCTTTTCGGGAAAAAGTCGGATATAGGATATCAGAGTCCATATGGTCATTTTTAAATTAAGCAGCCATATATTGGATTATAGCGTTATGTTCAGACGGCTTAGGGGTTGGAAAAGGTCGGGTTGTTGATACTTTTTATGCGGAACCGTTTTTGTTTTTTTACTGAAGCGGTTGTTTTAGGTTTTTGAGTGTTATCAAGAGAACCGTTCGGCGTTGCCGTGCCTTTCGATATTATTGGCAAAGTGTTTGAAAAGTATATTGCGGAGAAATGTGCCAAAGATAGGCAAAAGTCTTGGTCTGATGGCAAGTTTAAATATTTCCCTTTCAATATTGAAGGGTTTATCTGACTATTTAATTTTGTTACACTCGAACCTGTAATTACATTCACGGATATTTCATGAAAAAATCTCTCGTATTCCTTCCTGTTGCCGTTATCGCGGCGTTGGCTGCCTGCAGCACTTCCAACAAACCGAGCATCACACGCGATGAGCAACCGTTAAAACCGATTAAACAAGCCGGAAAACGGCCGACTTTTGATGCGGCGGCGGAATCGGTGGCCAGTAGCGGTTTTAATGCCAATCCCAATGTGCAGAATTTTATCCGTTACGAAGCCGGCAAAGGCCGTTTGAGCGCCGCCGAATTGCAAAATTTCTTTGACGGTGTGGTCTATAAGGGCAACATCATCAACATCATGTACCGCCCGGGCACATCCCGTCCGTGGTATGAATTCCGTACCGGTAATTCAGGTGTGGCCAAATTTAATAACGGACGTCAGTTTTATGCCGACAACCGTGCAGTGATTGACGATGTCGCGCACCAGTACGGCGTGCCGGCCGGGCTGATTGTGGCAGTTATCGGTATTGAAACCAATTATGGCCGTAACACCGGCAGCTTCCGCGTGGCGGATGCTTTAAGTACCTTGGCCTTTGATTATCCGCGCCGCGCTGAGTTTTTCCAAAACGAATTGGGCGAATTGCTATTGATGGCAAAAGAAGAAAATCGCGACATATTCAGCTTCAAGGGCAGTTATGCCGGTGCGATGGGCATGCCGCAATTTATGCCGTCGAGCTTCCGTAAATGGGCTGTGGATTATGACGGCGACGGCCGCCGTGACATTTGGAACAATATCGGCGATATGGCTGCCTCGGTAGCGAATTATATGAAGCAGCACGGCTGGCAAACCGGCGGTAAAATGGTGGTACCTGTTAGTCTGAATATAACACCGCATTTGCAGGCGATTATTGATGAAAAAACCGCGCTCACCCGTACCGTGGCTGATTTCAAAGCCTTGGGCGTGATGCCGCAAATACCGGTTGCCGACCATGAAAAAGCGGTATTGTACCGTTTGGAAACCAGTCCGGGTATGTATGAATATTATTTGGGTTTGAATAACTTCTACAGCGTTTGGAAATACAACAACAGCCGCATGTATGTGACTGCCGTGCGCGACATCGCCAATGCAGTCGGTGCTGCCGGTTTGTAATCCGGCCTCATGACGCAACCATTTTGTTCTTGCAACAAAGTGGTTTGTTTTATTGCGGAAATAATGCATTTGTACGTTTATGTGTCAAAAATGTTAAAATGCACTATCTTTCAATAGGCCGTCTGAAAGATTTTCGTTTCAGACGGCCCGATTATCATGAAGTAGAGAAAAGATATGGCTTATCAAGTGCTTGCCCGTAAATGGCGTCCGAAAACATTTGCCGATTTAATCGGTCAGGAACACGTTGTCAAAGCACTGCGTAACGCTTTGGACGAAGGCCGTCTGCATCATGCCTATCTTTTGACCGGTACGCGCGGTGTCGGCAAAACTACCATTGCCCGTATTTTGGCAAAAAGCCTCAACTGCGAACATGCCGATCGCGGTGAGCCGTGCGGCGTGTGTCAGAGCTGTACACAAATCGATGCCGGTCACTATGTTGATTTACTGGAAATCGATGCCGCGTCCAACACAGGTATCGACAATATCCGTGAAGTATTGGAAAACGCGCAATATGCGCCGACTGCCGGAAAATACAAAGTCTATATCATTGACGAAGTGCACATGCTCTCAAAAAGCGCGTTTAACGCCATGCTGAAAACATTGGAAGAGCCGCCTGAGCATGTGAAATTCATTTTGGCCACCACAGACCCGCATAAAGTGCCGGTTACCGTATTAAGCCGCTGTTTGCAGTTTGTGTTGCGTAACATGACCACGCAGCAGGTGGCTGATCACTTGGCACACGTGCTCGACAGCGAAAATATTTCTTACGAAGCCACCGCTTTGCAATTGCTGGGCCGGGCGGCGGCAGGTTCGATGCGTGATGCTTTAAGTTTGCTTGATCAAGCCATTGCGATGGGTTCGGGCAATGTGGCCGAATACGATGTGCGCCAGATGATTGGTGCGGTCGATAAATGCTATCTGTATGAATTGCTGCAAAGCGTAGCCAACCAAGACGGCGGGGCATTGTTGAATAAAGCACAAGAAATGGCTGCCCGAGCGATTGGTTTCGACAGTGCATTGGGTGAACTGGCGATGCTTCTGCAGCGTCTGGCATTGATTCAGATCGTGCCTTCAGCCGTAGCGAATGACGACCCCGAGCGCGAAGCCTTACTGCAACTAAGCCGGGCGATGAGCGGCGAACAAATTCAGTTGTATTACCAATGCGTGATTCACGGCAAACAGGATTTGATTTTGGCACCGGACGAATACGCCGGATTTGTGATGACGTTGTTGCGTATGCTGGCATTTGCCCCGCTGGCAGCACAAGCACACGGCGTGAATGATATGGTTGAACATACACAACTTCAAGAATCCGGGCACAGGGAAACTGCCGTAAAAAAGCTGCTGTCGATTCCGCCGCCGTCTGAAAACAAACCCAATGTTCAGGCAGCTTCTGCTGCAGTCGTGCCGTCTGAAAACGTGTTGAAAACCAAAGATATTCCACCTTGGGAAGAGCCGCCTGTTCATGTAACGGTAGAAGCCGAACCGCTTCAGACGGCCCCTTCCCGTGATGAACTGCCTGTTGTTCCGCAAGAAGCCGACCCCTCCATGCTTGAAAACGAACGTATTCAGTCTCGCCAGCACATGGCTGATATTCAGACGGCCTCTGATAAATCCCATATGCCGTCTGAACCTGGCAATAAGGAAATGCTGCCGCCGTATTTCGGGCAGGAAGATTCAGAACCTCATGATTTTATCAATGAGCCGCCATATACGCCGCCCATGCCACCGGTCGAAGATGAAGAAAGCCATGAAGTCGGCGACGAGGAAGAAGACGAGCCGCAATTTATTGCGCTACCTGATTTTAAACCGGAAAATTGGGCTGTTTTGGTGCAGCGTTTTGCCAAGAGATTCGGTGCGGCGCAAATGTTGGCACAACATGCCGTATGGGTGGGCTACGACAGCGGCAACCATCTGATGACTTTGTCGCTGACCAACGAGGCCAAAGCCACCACCAATAAGGAGCGCTTGGACAAAATCCGAAATGTATTGGCTGCTGCTTACAATTTGCCGTTGAAGCTGCAAACCCAACCGTGGCATGACGGCCAAGGCTGGGAAACGCCAGCCATGCGCCGTCAGCGTTTACAGGAAGAAGGACGGCAGCAGGCGCAGGATTTGCTTGCTGCCGACCCGACCGCACAGCAAATTTTGAAAACCTTTGATGCGCAATGGCTGCCGGACACGTTGGAATTGAAGCAGCCAAGCGAATCGTGAACAGGGCGGGTAAATGCTTGAACCAGGCCGTTCTGAAAACATGACGCCAACAAAACCATGCGTTCAGACGGCCTTGAAATATTTTTAATCCGTTAGCCCGTGCAAGCAGAGACAAAACCTGATACGATTCGTCCTGAATAATTTTTCCATACACGTAAATTAGGAGCATACAATGTTCGGAAAAGCCGGATTAAGTGGGCTGATGAAGCAAGCCCAGCAAATGCAGGAAAACATGAAAAAAGCCCAAGCCAAATTAGCTGAAACCGAAGTGGACGGCGAAGCGGGCAACGGTTTGGTGAAAGTCACGATGACGTGTGCGCATATCGTGCGCAAGCTGGAAATCAGCGAAGATTTGATTAAAGAAGCCGCCGATGACAAAGAAATGTTGGAAGATTTGATTTTGGCGGCCGTAAACAATGCTTCTGCCAAAGCTGAAGAAACCAGCAACAAAACCATGGGCACGTTTACCCAAGGTTTGCCGGCCGGTATGGGCGATTTCTTCCGCTAATCGGCCGAATTCTGACCGGCCGATTCCAAAAAACCGCTGTTTTGCTGATGCATAAACAACGGTTTTTATTGCATACGCATTGAGGTCAGAGTGTTTGAAATAATCAAGCAATCAATAAAGGCCGTCTGAAAGATTTATTCTTTCAGACGGCCTGATCTCTTTGCAAAACCCTTCCCCTAAAACCAAAAAAGCTTACTTAGGCTATTAAATAAGTTTTTTTGTGGCCCAAAGGCCCTTATATTTTCTATATTCCCCGTCTTCAGAGGGCTTTCAGACAAAAACAGGCACACGAAGCCTGTTGGCAGCCTTTAGTTAGGTTGGCACAAACCGCCTTTAAACGGCTTTGCGCTGCGACTTTCAGCAATCCGAAATAAGAAGCATGGTTGGATCGGAATGTACGGTGTCGCGTTCCGAAACGCTGTTCCACCACATAACGCGTTTCCGGCAACGGCTGATTTCTTTCCTGATTCTCCTTCCGTTAACGGGCAGCCGCTGTGTGCTTTACGCATCATGCCGTCTGAAAGTTCTTTGCTTTGAAGCAACGCCCGGTCGGCTTGGCCGTCATAACCTTTATCGGCATAAACCTTATCGCTAAATAGCGGCTCGAAGTGTTTGCACCCGTGTCCGTTCGCGGGACTGATGTGCCGCTTTTCAAGATAACCTTTATCGTCGGTACGGGTGTGTTGTTTATAACCGGATTTGAACTTACCGTCTTTCTTTACCTGGCAGGCATCTTATTCTTTACCGGGTGTGTTTTCTGAAGGCACACCTTTTTCATCGGTTTTCATAACCCGCCGCTGCTTACCGAAGGCGGTTTGGATAATGGTGGCGTCAATAACGGCGGCTTTGGTATTTTGAATTTTGATTTTTAAGCTTTTCCGGTCAATTGGTGTTTAATCGAATCCAACAGTTCGGAAAGGGTATTGTTTTGCGCCAGCCGGCTACGGTAGCGGCAGAGTGTGCTGTAGTCGGGAGTGTCGGGTTCGTCAAAACTGCAGCAGCGTTAAAAGTCAATACGGGTAACAGTGCTGTGTCCGGGGTCGGATAGGCTGTGCCATCGGCCGGGTAAAACGGCGTTGGACACGGACAGTCATGAACAGGGGGACGGCTGCCGTTGTGGCGGGCATAACGGCTTTTTGTTGTTCGGGAGAAAGGGCAACAGGTTGCCGGCCGGTAATGACGTGGATTTTAAGCAATGGAAAGCAGCCGGTATGCTTGGCGATTATGGCTTCGGCGGTTTGTTTGAAGAAGCTGCCCATGGAGAACATCCTCTAAATTCTATTGGTATGGCAGTTTACGGGAATTTAGAGGATTTTAGGGGGGGGGGAAGGTTAGGTTATTTAGTAACCATTAGCCTTTTGTCGGTTAGAAAGGGTTTTGCTAAGGTCTCAGGCTTTGTCTCGATTTTATGCAGATTTGTTGTATAGTGCGATCACTAAAAAAATGGGTACGATGTCGGTTGCCTTGGATTAAAGGGAACAATTTTGTCAGTCGATGAAGCAACACCCAAATCGGTTTCATACTATCCGTACTGTCTGTGGCAAGCTGTCCCGTATTCGCCGCAACAGTCGAAGCCGAACGTTTCTGGCCGGGCCGCTCCGATAAAACCAACGAAACGCTTGCCTGCCATAATCTGTTGCCAGAATTATCGTTCTACGCGACCGGTTGCCCGAACGGCTGTGACGGTTTAAAGCAAACATAAAATACTCGCTGATTATTCCGCCCATTCGCAGACTTCTTTGTATAAGCCGCTTTACATCGGATTGCTGGTACACAAAATGTTGCAGTTTATGTTGCTGGTGGTGGAGATGGAACCCAAGCCCAATTCGTTGGGCTGTTGGTGGCATCGGTCTGATGTTGTTTGCCAACATACCACGGAATTGGAAGGTTTGGCGGTTGAGCCGCGTGCGTTCACCGGTGAATTTATGGTGGTTCTCAGGCTTATTTTGATATGGCCATTACCTTACTTGGGCCGTCTGAAAATAGGAAAAAATGCTGGATTGTATGATAAATGCTTTTAGTTATGTTCTTTTTTCCAGAAAAAACGACAATAGCCTTTACAGTATTATTGCATACGATTAAAATAATCCAGCCATATGCAATAGTGCTTGGCTTTTTTTGAGAGAATTACGATGATGAAGAAAATGTCTGTTATTGTTGCCGGTTTGCTGATGTCGGCTCATGTTTTGGCCGCACCGGGTGTGTATGTACAAGGTGATGTCGGCGTATCTCAAGTGAAAATGAAAGATGGAGGCTCAACTGCAAAAAAAGGCTTCAGCCCCCGTTTGACTGTTGGTTATGATTTCGGCAACAACGTGCGCGCAGGTGTGGACTATACCCACCATAAAAATCAGAAGTACAATTTTTCAGGAGACAGAGGCAAAGCCAAATTCCAAAGCGTAGGCGTATCGGCGGTTTATGATTTTGATATGTCCCAGCCGATTAAACCTTATGTGGGTGCGCGTCTCGGTTTAAACCGTGTTTCAGGTAGCTGGACTACAAATAGTACCAATTCCAAAACCTCAGGCTCTTATCGCAAAACCCGTATCGGCGCAGGCGTATTGGCCGGTGTGAGCTATGATGTGACTCAAAATGTTGCCTTGGACGCAGGCTACCGTTATAACTACTGGGGCAAATTCAACGATGCGAAAGTTCACTCTCATGAAGCTTCTGTCGGTGTACGTGTAAAATTCTAATTGAATTGTGTCCATACCCAAATAAAAAAGCACCTGATGGTTCAGGTGCTTTTTTCATTTAGGGATTAGGCTGATTTATTGGTTAACGCGGTTTTTATAAAGGCGTTAAACAATGGATGGCCTTGGCGCGGATTCGAAGTGAATTCCGGGTGGAACTGACATGCGAAGAACCATGGGTGGTTTGGCAATTCGATGGTTTCCACCAAACTTTCGCGCCCCATAGATAGGCCGCTGATGACTAAACCGGCTGCTTCCAGGGCAGGCACAAAGTTGTTGTTGACTTCGTAGCGGTGGCGGTGGCGTTCGCGGATTTCTTTGCTACCGTAGATTCTGGCGGCCAAGCTGTCCGGTTTGAGCCCGACATTTTGCGCGCCCAAACGCATGGTGCCGCCCAAATCGGCGTTCTCATCGCGGATTTCCATACTGCCGTCCGCGGTTTGCCATTCGTCAATCAAGGCAACCACGGGTGATGCGCATTTCAGGTTGAATTCGGTGGAGTTGGCATCCGGCAAACCGGCCACATCACGTGCGTATTCGATTAAGGCAATCTGCATGCCTAAACAAATGCCTAAATAAGGCACGTTGTTTTCGCGCGCGTAACGCACGGCGGTGATTTTGCCTTCTACACCGCGCACGCCGAAGCCGCCCGGTACCAAAATGGCATCCATTTCTTTCAATGCTGAAATGTCACCGCCGTTTTTCTCGATTTCTTCGCTGTCGAAATAGGTGATTTGGACATCGGTTTCGGTGTGGATGCCGGCGTGGCGCAAGGCTTCAATCAGTGATTTGTAGGATTCGGTCAAATCGACGTATTTGCCGACCATACCGATTTTGGCAATGTGTTTCGGATTTTTGATGGCGTGAACGATTTTCTTCCATTCGGTCAAATCCGCCTGCTGGACATTCAGTTGCAGTTGCTCGGTGATGATGGTGTCGATTCCTTGGCTGTGCAGCATTTCAGGGCATTCGTAGATGCTGCCGACATCGTAACTGCCGACAATCGCACGTTCTTCCACGTTGCAGAAGAGGGCGATTTTACGGCGTTCGTCTTCCGGCATAGGGCGATCCATGCGGCAAATCAGGATGTCCGGCTGGATACCGATCCCCAGCATTTCCTTAACTGTGTGTTGGGTCGGTTTGGTTTTGATTTCGCCGGCGGCAGCGATGTAGGGCACATAGCTCAGATGGGCAAACAAGGTATTGCTACGGCCGAGCTGGCTGCGCATTTGGCGTATGGCTTCGAGAAACGGTAACGATTCGATGTCGCCGACAGTGCCGCCGATTTCGACAATGGCGACATCATAGCCCGCTGCGCCTTCATGAATGCGGCGTTTAATCTCGTCGGTAATGTGCGGAATCACTTGCACGGTGCCGCCTAAGTAGTCGCCGCGACGCTCTTTAGCAATCACGTTTTCATACACTTGGCCTGCGCTGAAGCTGTTGCGGCGGGTTAAGGTGGCGTTGATGAAACGCTCGTAATGGCCTAAGTCAAGGTCGGTTTCCGCGCCGTCGTCGGTAACAAACACTTCGCCGTGTTGGAACGGACTCATCGTACCGGGATCGACGTTGATATACGGGTCGAGCTTGAGCATGGTGACGTTGAGGCCGCGCGATTCGAGAATAGTTGCAATAGAAGCGGCGGCGATACCTTTTCCTAATGAAGATACGACGCCGCCGGTGACGAATATAAATTTAGTCATGATGAAATACCCATGTTGGAATATGCGATTTTACCTTGAAGGGGCCGAACTGGCAAACGTGGGAAAGGAAAATGAATCAGTCCGAACTGCTTATTTTTCCAATACTTCATTGCGCAATTCGCGGCGCAGGATTTTGCCGACATTGGATTTCGGCAATTCGTCGCGGAATTCGATGTCTTTCGGCACTTTGTAGGCGGTCAGTTCGGTACGGCAGAAATCGATTAATTCTTTATCGGTGAGCGAATTGTCTTTTCTTACCACAAATACTTTCAGGGCTTCACCTGTTTTTTCGTTCGGCACGCCGATACAGGCGACTTCCAAAACCTTATCGTGATGGGCGATGACTTCTTCGATTTCATTCGGATAAACGTTGAAGCCGGAAATCACGATTAAGTCTTTTTTACGGTCAACCAGTTTGAACCAGCCTTTTTCATCCATCACGGCAATATCGCCGGTTTCGATAAAGCCTTCGCTGTCGATGGCTTTGGCTGTGTCTTCAGGGCGGTTCCAATAGCCTTTCATCACTTGCGGTCCGCGCACCCACATCTCACCCGGTCGGCCTTGCGGTACAAGATTGCCGTCGCCATCGCGTAATTCGATTTCGGTAGAAGGTACAGGCAGGCCGATACCGCCGCTGTATGCGCTGATATTCAAGGGGTTGCAACACACGCCCGGGCTGCACTCGGTCAGGCCGTAGGCTTCGACAATCGTTGTGCCGGTAAGTTTTTTCCATTTTTCCGCTACGGCACGTTGGGTTGCCATGCCGCCGCCCAAAGTCAGCTTCAGACCGGAAAAGTCGATTTCGGCAAATTCAGGACGGTTGGTCAAACCGTTGAACAGGGTATTGACGCCGACAAACACGCTGATACGGTCTTTTTTCATGTCACCGATAAAGCGTTTTATATCGCGCGGGTTGGTAATCAAAACGATTTTGGAACCGGCATTGGAGAAAATCATCAGGTTTACGGTAAGCGCGAAGATGTGGTAAAGCGGCAGGGCGGCGATGACGACTTCTTCGCCTTCGCGTAACAGGTTTTTAATCCATTCCGAAGCCTGCATCATGTTGGCACAAATATTGCCGTGGCTGAGCATGGCGCCTTTGGCTGCGCCGGTGGTGCCACCGGTATATTGCAAAAAAGCGGTATCTTCACGGTTTAATTCAACAGGACGGAAGGAATGTCTTGCGCCTTGTTTTAAGGCCGTATGAAAGCTTACGGTATCGGAAATGCGGTAATCGGGCACCATTTTTTTCACTTTGCGCAATACAAAGTTCATCAGGCTGCCTTTAATCGCGCCGAACATTTCACCAACGGAAGCGATAATCACGTTTTTGATGTCGGTGCGGGGCAAGACCAATTCCAACGTGTTGGCGAAATTTTCCAACACGATGATGGTGGTGGCACCGCTGTCTTTAAGCTGATGTTCGAGTTCGCGCGGGGTATAGAGCGGATTGGTGTTCACGACAACCAATCCGGCCTTCAAAATACCGAATAAAGCTACCGGATATTGCAGCAGATTGGGCATCATGATGGCCACGTGTTCGCCGCGTTGCAGCTTTAAGACATTTTGCAGATAAGAAGCAAAATCGGTGGCAAGCTTGGCGGTTTCGTTGTAGCTGAGCGATTTGCCCATGTTTTGAAATGCCGGTTTGTTGCCGAATTTGGCTACGCTTTTCTGGAACACGTCAATGATGGATTGGTAGCGGGTAATGTCGATTTCATGCGCAACGCCTGCTTCATAACTTTGCAACCAAGGTTTTTCCATGGATAATTAGTCTCTTGTGGTAATAGTAAAATGGAAGAAAACCATTGATATGGTTTAAACGGAAGGATTATAGCAGCCTAAACAGATTGAATACTGAAAGACGGTGTCAATGTTCAGACAGCCTTTGTCGGCTTATTTGATGATAACGGGTTTATCGGTCGACATGATAATGCCGCCTCCCAAGCATACATCGTCATCGTAAAGTACGGCGGATTGGCCGGGGGTAACTGCCCATTGCGGTTCGTCGAAAACCAATTCGATGGTATTATCATCAAGATAGCGCAACTCGCAGGCGGCATCGGCCATGCGGTAACGGGTTTTGCAGCTGTAGCGGCCGGATTTCGGACGTTCGGGCAGGGTAAAGCTCAAATCGTCCATAATCAGGCTGTTTGTATAAAGCAACGGATGGTCGTGGCCTTGGACGACGATTAATTCGTTTTTGCCCAAATCTTTGGCGGCAACAAACCACGGTTCGCCCGCACCGCCGATGCCCAGCCCTTTGCGCTGGCCTAAGGTGTAAAACATCAGGCCGACATGTCTGCCGACAACTTTGCCTTCAGGCGTGACCATTTTGCCGTTGTTGGTCGGCAGGTATTTTTGCAGAAATTCGCGAAACGGGCGCTCACCGATAAAGCAAATGCCGGTGCTGTCTTTTTTGGTAGCAGTCGGCAGCTTGAATTCGGCAGCCAGGCGACGCACTTCGGTTTTTTCCAAGTTGCCTAAAGGAAAAATCGAACGCTCGAGCTGATTCGGCTTTAAGCGGTAGAGGAAATAGCTTTGGTCTTTGTTTTGGTCGAGACCTTTGAGCAGATAATGCACGCCGTCGCGCACTTCTTTGCGTGCGTAGTGACCGGTGGCAATGCTATCTGCGCCTTGTTCGATGGCGTAATCCAAGAAGCATTTAAATTTGATTTCGGCATTGCACAATACATCGGGATTGGGCGTGCGGCCGGCGCTGTATTCTTTTAAGAAGTAGGCAAATACATTATCTTTGTATTGCTTGGCAAAATTTACAATATCAATGTCGATACCGATGATATCGGCCACGGTAATGGCATCGAACGAATCTTGCTTGATGCTGCAATATTCGTCATTGTCGTCATCTTCCCAGTTTTGCATAAATACGCCGTTGACTTGATGGCCTCGTTTTTTCAATAAGGCTGCAGTGACGGACGAATCAACACCGCCGGAAAGGCCGATGATGATGTTTTGCAGGGCGTGTTGAGTATTCATGCGGGTAGATATGGGGAATAAACTGAAAATTTAAAGCGGAATTGTAGCATATAGTGAAATCGCTAAAAAACGGATACGGTGTTGGCCTGCCTCGGTTTAAAGAAAACGGTTTTGTCAGCCGCCGATGCGGCAACGAACGGAATCGGCTCCATACTATCCGTACTGTCTGTGTAAGTCTACCGTGTACTGGTTCCGCTTAGGTAGCGGTGGCGCTTGTTGAAACAGGCAAAGGCCGTCTGAAAATCATATCGTTTTCAGACGGCCTTGGAATATGCGGTAACACGTTAAAAATTAGTGTTGGTGTACGCCCACACCATGTTGGTCTTTATGCATGGCAGACATTGGGGTGGTTTTTACCGGCA
Source organism: Neisseria iguanae (assembly GCF_003013245.1). Lineage (GTDB taxonomy): Bacteria > Pseudomonadota > Gammaproteobacteria > Burkholderiales > Neisseriaceae > Neisseria > Neisseria iguanae. Next base: position 15,264 of record NZ_PXYY01000022.1, on the reverse strand, counting down.
CGTTGACGGTTTGTGGTTTTTCGTTTTTGAATTTGAGTGTTACAGGAATGGTTTCACCCTCTTTCAGGGCGCGTTTCAACCCCATGAACATAATGTGGTAGCTCCCTGGTTTCAATTCGGTGTCAGCTTTTCCCGGTAACGGTACGCCGCCTTTGACTTCACGCATACGCATCACGCCGTTATCGTTAATGTGGGTATGCACTTCAACGCGCTCAGCAACATCGCTACTGCCCCCGAGTAAGAAATCTTGTTTGGCGTTGTCATTATGGATGGTCATGAACGCACCGCTCATGTGCATGCCTTCAACAGTAGCACGCGCCCATGTATCTTTAACTTGGATGCCTGCGGCTGAGACAGAGGTAGCCAAGCCGGCGATGATTAAGGTTGCCAAAAGCTTTTTCATGTTACATTCCTTGATGAATGACGGTAATAAGATAATATTACAAAGGCCGTCCGAATACTTTGACGTGGATTAAAATGCAGGTTAAAACAGGTTAAACCCGTATTCGCGCCAGAGTGACATCATCCAAACGAAAGCTAGCAAGGTCAAGGCCAAAAGCTGCGCGGCCGAGCCTGCATCTTTTGCGCGTTTGGCCAGCTCGTGTTTTGCAGTGGAGGTGTGGTCCACTGCGGCTTCAATGGCGGTGTTGAACAGTTCGGTAATCAGCGAAATAAATGAAGCCATAGTCAGCAAAATTCGTGTGGAAGGACCGAAATTAAATAAAAAAAAGGCAGCGATGATCAAGAGGGTGTTCAGCAGCACCAATTGGCGGAATGCGCTTTCGAAGCGGTAGGCGGCTTTCAGGCCGTCTTTGGAGTAACCGAAAGCGTTGATGATGCGTTGAAGACCGGTTTTGCTTTTTTTAGTGGCAGCGAAAGAATCGTTCTTCATGGCAGATAATGAATTTGAGATTGTATTGAGTAAGATAACAGGCCGTCTGAAGAAAATAATCGTTTTCAGACGGCTTTTTTTGTTTGAGTCAGGCTTTTGACCAAGATTCAACTGCATCGGCAAACATCGCCGCCACATCAAAGTCTTTCTGCTTCATGATTTCTTGGAAACCGGTCGGACTGGTAACGTTGATTTCGGTCAGCTTGCTGCCGATGACATCCAAACCGGCCAACAAAATACCGCGGCGTTTAAGTTCGGGTGCGAGGGTTTCGGCGATTTCGCGGTCTTTCTCACTCAATTCTTGCGCGACCCCGCGACCACCTGCGGCCAAATTTCCGCGTGTCTCGCCGTTTTGCGGAATACGCGCCAATGCGTAAGGCACGACTTCGCCGCCGATAATCAGAATGCGTTTGTCGCCGTCAACGATTTCAGGAATATAGCGTTGTGCCATGATGGTGCGTGAATCAAGCTGCATTAAGGTTTCCAAAATGCTGCCGGTGTTGGGGTCTTGTCCGGTGAGGCGGAAAATACCCATGCCGCCCATGCCGTCGAGCGGTTTGACGATGATGTCGCCATGTTGTTTTAAAAATGTGCGCACGTCTGCCGAACGGGTGGTAACCAAGGTTGGTGCCGTAAATTGGCTGAAATTCAAAATCGCCAGCTTTTCATTGAAATCGCGCATAGCTTGTCCGCTGTTGAATACTTTTGCGCCTTGTTCGGCCGCCAGCGTCAAAAATTGCGTGGCATACAGGTATTGCATATCAAACGGCGGGTCGGTACGCATAATCACGGCATCGAAATCGTTTAAGGCCGTCTGAACTTTATCGCCGCTTTGAAACCATGCGTGATCGTGTTCGTCTTTCGTGCCTAAAAATTTAAACGGTGTCACCTGTGCCCTCACCAAACCCTGTTGTACTGATAATTCGCTGCTTAAAGTATGCGAAAGTTGCCAGCCGCGCCCGGCCATTTCGCGCATCATGGCGTAAGTGGTGTCTTTATAGGTTTTAAAAGCGGCCATCGGGTCGGCGACAAACAGAATGTTCATAAGGTTTCCTTAAGGTAAGATAGCAGCATCATACACTTATTGAGGTCGTCTGAAAATTTTCAAGATGGGATATTTTAAAGTAAAAGTGATGAGTATTAACCTATGGAGTGTTTGATGATTGAAAGGGGATTGAAATAAACAAATAATGTTTTCGGCATTGGCTTCGGGGTTGTCAGCTGCGTCGGTTTGAGCGGACGATTATGCACATTACGCCAAATGAAGAGTTGCTTAAATTGTGTGAATTTCAAAAGCAGAGTTTGCAAAGACAACACAACGGCCCCCTTGCTTGTAAGGCTTTGAAAAAACGGCGTAAGTGAATTTAAGCAGGATTTCCGGCAAGATAAAAACAGGCCGTCTGAAAGTTGGAAAAGAACATATTGCTTTTTTCCAGTTTTCAGGCGGCCGGATGTCTTTGCAAAAGCGAACTCATTTCAGACCATTATTATCGGACACCGACCTGATAATCCGGTCGTTCTGTTGGTGTCGCCTTATCCATAATATGTCATTGCTTTAAGAGATGGATGAAATATAAGTTTCAGATTTCAGCATAATATTCTGAATAGCCAAAGCCGGATTATCGAATCGTAACCTGATAATGACGGGCACTGCTTTATCGGTTCGGTCTGGGTTTTGTCAAGCGCCCGGCCTGTCGGCTGAAATGTGCCCATTCACATCAGGCAGCGGCAAGGGTGAGCAATTCGGCAGCATGGTGGCGGGTGGTGTCGGTGATGGTTTCACCGCCAAGCATACGGGCAACTTCTTCCACGCGCTCTTGTTCGTTCAACACGCGGATTTCGCTGACGGTTTGTTCGCCTTTACTGTGTTTGCATACCTGCCAATGTTGTTCACCGCAGGATGCAACTTGCGGCAAATGGGTCACAGCCAAGACTTGATGCTGTTTACCCAAGGCACGTAGGGCTTTCCCGACTATTTCGGCCACGCCGCCGCCGATACCGGTATCGACTTCGTCAAAAATCAAGGTAGGCACATGGGTGTATTGGCTGGATACAACTTGAATCGCTAAGCTGATACGCGCCAGTTCACCTCCCGATGCGACTTTGTTTAACGGGCGCGGTACGCTGCCTTTGTTGGCAACGACTTGAAATTGCACTTGTTCCAAGCCGTGTGCGGTTGGCGATGATGGCAGTAAAACGATGTCGAAACGTGCGCCTTTCATCGCTAAGTGTTGCATGTGTTCGGTGGTTTCGCTGCTTAAACGGACGGCGGCTCGATGGCGCATGGCGGAAAGTGTGTGTGCGGCTTCTTGATATTCGGCAAATTGTTGGGCAACGGCAGCTTCCAAGGCTTCTAAATCGGTGGCTGCATGCAAGGTTTCCAATCGGCTGGAGATTTCGGTCAATTTGTCCGGCAAAGCTTCAGGTCTGATGCGGTATTTGCGGGCCATACTCATGAGTTCGGCCATGCGGCGTTCTTGTTCGGCCAATTCGTCGGGGTTGATGTCGGTGCGTCCGGCAATGTCGCGCATATTGGCGCTGATTTCGCCCAGCTCGGCTTCAATGCTGGCCAGCATGTTCAGGCTTTCGGCAAAGCGCGGTTCGATATTTTGCAGATTGCCGAGTAATTTTTGGCATTGGTAGATTTGGCGTTGGATGCCGTTGTCGCCATCGATGTTTTCGCCGATTTGTTCGGCAGTTTGCAAAAGTTCGGCAGAGTGCGCCAAGTTGTCGTGGCTTTGGTTGAGGGTTTCCCATTCGCCGGCTTGCAGGTTGAGCTGGGCCAGTTCGTTAAACTGCCATTCCAAGCGTTCGCGCTCGATGGAGATGTTTTCAGATTGCTCTTGCGCTTCTTGCAGCGATTTTTTGGCGGCGACCCAATTTTGATATTGCTGGCGGACGTTCTCGGTTTGATCCAATGCGCCGGCAAAGGCATCTAAAAGCTGACGTTGGGCGGGTTCTTGATTCAAGGAATGATGGGCGTTTTGGCCGTGGATATCAATCAGTTGCCCGCCGATGGTTTTGAGCTGCGCCAATGTTGCGGCTTGGTTATTGATGTAGCTGCGGCTTTTGCCTTTGGCATCGATGATACGGCGGATATTGAGTTCTTCTGCATCGTCTTCCAGCAAACCTTGTTCACGTAATTGGGCTTGCAGCTGCGGCAGGCTTCCGATGTCGAATAGGGCAGACAATTGCGCTTCTTTGGCACCGTTGCGCACTTGGCTGTAATCGGCTTTATCGCCTAAAAGCAAGCCGAGCGCATCAAGTGTGATGGATTTACCGGCACCGGTTTCTCCGGTTAAGACGGTAAAGCCGTTTTGGAAATCTAAGTTTAGGTTTTCAACAATCACGAAATCGCGTAAAGAGAGTGCCAGCAACATGATGGTATTCCTTAGTATGGTAAAGGCCGTCTGAAAATAATACTTCGAACGGTTTTCTTTAGATGGGTTTATTTTAACTAAGATTTTCTGTAATTGAAATAAAGTTTTGTATATTTTAAAATTAATTTTGTTAAATATATTCTTAATATATTGAATTTTATAGTTTTATTTGTTGTAAAGAGGCCGCCTGAAATTTCAGACGGCCTTTGCTTGATAGACTGGATTAAGACATAAAGGCATTGAAGATGAGTACCAAAGCCAAGCACGAACCTGAACCGATGAAGGAAATCATGGTTTTGGCCATAAATTGGTCTTTCACTTCTTTCAAACCGTACAGGCCGTTAAATACCCAGAAACCACTGTCGTTGAAGTAACTGAACGATACGGCTCCGGCGCAAGTCGACATGGCGACCAAGGTAGGGTTCAAGCCTAATTGCGGTACCAAAGGTGCGGTCAGGGTGGCGGCGGTAATCAGTGCGACGGTTGCGCTCCCCAAGGAGATACGCATCAAGGCGGCAATCACGAATGGAATCAAAATGCCCGGAATACCGACGTTTAATACTGCTTCGCCCAAGGCGTTCCCGATACCGGCATCGCGTACGACATAACCCAAAGCACCACCCGCACCGGTAATAAACAGAATCATACCGGTAGATTTCACACCGTCTTCAATTGCTTTATTGATTTCCTGCTTGCTCAAGCGACGAGCCAAACCATACAGCGCAACCATCAAGCCGATAATCAGGGCGATAATCGGATGTCCGACGATTTTGAAGAAAGCAGCCAAAGCATTATCCATTTTCAAGAAGCTGGCAGTGGTGTTACCCAGAATCAGAATCAACGGAATGATAATTGGGGCAAACGACAGACCGGCACCCGGCAGGTTTTTGTCTTTGTAGATTTGCTCCATGTTTTCAATCGAACGGATGTATTCTTCACGGAATTCTTTGCGGTCAAATTCACCTTCATCGTTCGGAATCATGTAGATTTTTTTACCGAGCCATTTACAGTATAAAGTCGAAGCAATCAGGGTCGGAATAGTGAGCAAAATACCCCACAAAATCATCACACCCATGTCGATTTCCAAAATGCCGGCCACAGCCAGCGGCCCCGGCGTCGGTGGAATGAATACATGCGCCAATTGCAAACCGGTTGCCAGAGCCAAACCCAAACCGATCACACTCTTGCCGGTCATGCGTGATAAAGACTTTGCCAACGGGGTCAGGATAATCAGGCCGGAATCGGAGAATACAGGGATTGCCACCACATAGCCGGTTAAGGCCAATGCCCATTCTTCTTTGGCTTTACCGATTAATTTAATGATGGAAAACGCCATTTGTTCGGCAGCCCCGGAACGCTCTAATACTGCGCCCACCATGACGCCCAAGCCGATGATGATACCGGTGCTGCCCAAGGTGCTGCCGAAGCCGCCGGTAATGGATTTCATCACATCGGCAAACGGCAGACCGCCGATGAGGCCGGTGGTCAATGATGCTGCAATCAGGGCGACGAAAACGTGAATGCGCGTTTTCATGGCCAAGAACAACAGAAGGGCAATACCCACAGCCAAGCCTAAGAGCATTTGGCCGCTGCTTACAGTGGCTTCCATAGTTTTTCCTTTACATATATATCGGACAGTAGCAAATCCGGATGTTGTTGCTTATCAGTCAGTCATACAGGTTTATTTTAAAATACAGACCGTTTTCAGACGGCCTGTATTAATGACCGTCAAACCGGTGTATTTGTTATCAGCGCACCAAGCAAGGTTTTTTGTTGTCGAATTCCCAGCCCGGGATCAGGTATTGCATGGCCATTGCATCGTTACGCGCCCCCAAGCCCATGTTTTTGTACAATTCGTGCGCCTTGGCCACTTGGTCCATATCCAATTCCACACCCAAACCCGGTTTTTTCGGTATTTCGACCAGGCCTCCTTTGATTTGCAGCGGTTCTTTGGTCAGGCGTTGGTTGCCTTCCTGCCAGATCCAGTGGGTATCGATGGCGGTGATGTCGCCCGGTGCGGCAGCGGCCACATGGGTAAACATGGCTAAAGAAATGTCGAAGTGGTTGTTGGAATGCGAACCCCAAGTCAGACCCCACTCGTGACACATTTGTGCGACACGAACCGAACCTTGCATGGTCCAGAAATGCGGGTCTGCGAGCGGAATATCGACAGATTGCAATGAAATGGTGTGTCCCATTTGACGCCAGTCGGTCGCAATCATATTGGTTGCAGTCGGCAAACCGGTGGCACGGCGGAATTCGGCCATTACTTCGCGGCCCGAATAGCCTTGTTCGGCACCGCAAGGGTCTTCCGCATAAGCCAATACGCCTTTTAATTCTTTACCGATTTGGATGGCTTGTTCCAAAGACCATGCGCCATTCGGGTCAAGTGTCACGCGTGCTTCCGGGAAACGTTTGGCCAAGGCTTTGACGGATTCGGCTTCTTCGAAACCATCCAACACGCCGCCTTTGAGTTTGAAATCATTGAAGCCGTATTTTTCGTAAGCAGCTTCTGCCAAACGCACTACGGAATCAGCAGTCATGGCTGCTTCATGACGCACGCGGTACCAGTCGCAAGGATCGTTTTCTTGATTTTGGTAAGGCAGGTCGGTTTTTTTGCGGTCGCCGATGAAGAACAGGTAGCCCAGCATTTCTACCGCATCGCGTTGTTGGCCATCTCCCAGCAGCGAAGCTACGGTCACATTCAGGAATTTGCCCAACAAATCCAACATGGCCGCTTCGATGGCAGTCACCACGTGGATAGTGGTGCGCAAGTCAAAAGTTTGCAAACCACGGCCGCCGGCATCGCGGTCGGCAAAGTTGTTGCGTACGGCATTCATCACGTTTTTGTATTCGCCTAAGGTTTTACCGATAACCAAAGGTTTGGCGTCTTCCAAGGTTTGGCGGATTTTCTCACCGCCCGGCACTTCGCCGACACCGGTGTTGCCGCTGTTGTCTTTCAAAATCACGATATTGCGAGTGAAATAAGGCGCGTGTGCACCGCTCAGGTTCAACAGCATGCTGTCGTGGCCGGCTACGGGAATCACGGTCATTTCGGTAATTACTGGGGTAGACATGGTACAACTCCTTAAACGAATGGGTTTAAAATCAAGGATTTCAGGTGGCCTTTCAGCATTAAGGCCGTCTGAAAAAGAATATGGGGTGTTATTCAATTTGCCTGTGGTTATTATAGGCAAATGCAGGTGGGCAGGAACTGGCTGAATCACTTAATCTAGTTTGATGTAGTCGGCGGTTTTTTGTGCAAATGTACAAAGTTTGATAAAAAACAGATGAAGTCTTTTACAAATCGTGAACGGGCGTTTTGTCAATAGGCAGAAGTTTCAGACGGCCTAAATAGAGAAAAAGCTGCTTAAAAAATATATTTGAAAACATGTTTTAAACCAAGAAGGCGTAATATCCGGTTTAACTGCTTCGTTATCAGAATATTATTTTCTTGTTTAGGGTGTGTTCTCATTTCGTCTGTGTTGCAGGTTTTCGAGCAGAAAAACGTATACACCAGGCGAAAGGTACGGCAAAGTTGGTACCTTACACGCATTTCTAACGCAGTAGGCGTGTTTTATGCCCAAAAGATGCCGCATGATGAAATGAAGGAAATACGCCTTAATAGAATAAAATGGCCGTCTGAAACATTTTGGATAGCGGTATTGGTAAGTGCTAATGCGGGATTGGGTGAACATTAGCGTAATATTTGGCATAGTCAACAAAACCTGATCTGCCGATGCACATAATTTTGCTAAATCAATCGCCATTTTTCAGGCATTTGCACGATGATAAAACAGATGAAAAATTTTAGACTGTTTCAAATTTCCAAAGAAGGAGCCGTAGCGTGAATGAGAAATATTTTCCTAACTTGTTGCGCCAGCGTTTGCTGAACCATGAAAAATTAATAGGTTGTTGGAGCGCATTGGGCAGTCCGGTTACAACGGAAGTATTAGGATTGGCGGGATTCGACTGGGTTTTGCTGGATGGCGAACATGCTCCGAATGATGTTTTGTCGTTTGTGCCGCAATTGATGGCCTTGAAAGACAGCAACAGCATGCCGGTCGTGCGTCCGCCGCAAAACGATCCGGTAGTGATTAAGCGCCTGTTGGACATCGGTTTTTACAATATTCTTGTACCTTATGTCGAAACGGAAGAAGACGCGGTTCAGGCAGTGGCTTCCACCCGTTATCCGCCGGTCGGCATCCGCGGCGTATCGGTTGGCCACCGCAACAACGGTTACGGTACGGTTCCGGATTACTTTAATAAAATAAACGACAATATCGGTGTGCTGGTACAAGTGGAAAGCGCGTCGGGTATCGAAAATGTGGATGCGATTGCGGCGGTTGAGGGTATTGACTGTATTTTTGTCGGACCGGGCGATTTGTCAGCGGCTTTGGGTTATCTCGGCCAGCCTAACCATCCGGAAGTTCAAACAGTGATTCAGGATATTTTTGCTGCCGCCAAACGGCATGGCAAAGCCTGCGGCATTTTGGCGCCGGTTGAAGCAGATGCCCGCCGCTATATCGAATGGGGCGCAACTTTTGTCGGCGTCGGCAGTGATTTGGGCTTGCTCCGTGCAGCCAGCCAAGCGTTGGCAGGCAAGTTTTTGAAATAAATATTTCACCGGCATTCAGGGAATGAATGTCTTATTTCAGATGGCATTTGGAGGCCGTCTGAAAACCAATGATTTGATGCGAACAGAAAGGAAGATTATGAAAATCGGTTTTATCGGCTTAGGTATTATGGGCAAACCCATGAGCAAGAATCTGTTGAAAGCAGGTTACGAGCTGGTGGTATTGGATTTTAATCAGGAAGCCGTAGCTGAAGTGACGGCTGCCGGTGCGAAAAGCGCGGCAACACCGAAAGAGGTGGCCGAACAAGTGGACGTGGTTGTGACCATGCTGCCGAACTCACCACACGTCAAAACCGTTGTATTGGGTGAAAACGGCGTGATTGAAGCCGCCCGAGAAGGTCTGGCCGTGATTGACATGAGTTCGATCGCCCCTTTGGCCAGCCGTGAAATTGCCGAAGCCTTGGCAGAAAAAGGTGTGCAAATGTTGGATGCCCCTGTGAGTGGTGGCGAACCTAAAGCTATCGACGGCACTTTGTCTGTGATGGTCGGCGGAAGCAAAGACGTGTTCTACAAATATTACGACGTGATGAAAGCTATGGCAGGTTCCGTGGTTTATACCGGTGACATCGGCGCTGGTAATGTGACCAAATTGGCTAACCAAGTGATTGTGGCTTTGAATATCGCCGCCATGTCTGAAGCTTTGGTGTTGGCCACTAAAGCCGGTGTGAATCCGGAATTGGTTTACCAAGCGATTCGCGGCGGTTTGGCCGGCAGCACAGTATTGGATGCCAAGGCACCGATGGTACTCGACCGTAACTTCAAACCGGGCTTTCGCATTGATCTGCATATCAAAGACTTGGCGAATGCTTTGGATACTTCGCACGGCGTCGGTGCCAGCCTGCCGTTGACTGCTGCGGTGATGGAAATGATGCAAGTCTTGAAACAAGACGGTCACGGCGAATCAGACCACAGTGCCTTGGCGCGCTATTATGAAAAATTGACCAATACCGAAGTTAAACGTTCAAATTAATCTCAGCACGATTAAAAGGGGGAAGAGATCAGCCCCCTTTTTCAATCGTATTGTAAAGAGAAGCGCAACGGAATCATTTTTATCCGTTTGACTGTTGTTCCGTTTGTGCTTGCCTCACCGTCTTTCAGACAGGTTGAGCCGGAATCAATAGAGAGAGCAGAGTACATGAAAATTGTCATTGCACCGGATTCTTATAAGGAAAGTTTGTCTGCCATGCAGGTAGCCAATCTTATCGAACAAGGTTTTCAATCGGTTTTCCCACAAGCCGAATATGTGAAAGTGCCGGTTGCCGACGGTGGCGAAGGCACCGTCGATACCATGATTGAAGCCGCCAACGGCAAGAAAATTACCTGTGAAGTGGTGGGCGCATTGGGTGAAAAACAAAGCGCGTTTTGGGGTTTGTCGGGTAATGGAAAAATTGCGTTTATCGAAATCGCATCTGCCAGTGGCTTGGAACAAGTGCCGTTTGAGAAACGCAACCCTTTAATCACCACGACTTACGGCGTCGGCCAATTGATTTTGGAAGCGCTTGGCCAAGGTGTGCGGCATTTCATTATCGGCTTGGGCGGCAGCGCCACCAATGACGGCGGGGCGGGTATGTTGCAGGCTTTGGGTGTGTCGCTTACCGATAAAGAAGGAAAAGAGCTGGTCTATGGCGGTGCGGCATTGGCGGATTTGGCAGCTATTAGTGTGGAAAATTTGGACGGCCGTCTGAAAGAATGCCGTTTCGATGTCGCATGTGATGTGACGAATCCTTTGGTTGGTGCAAAGGGCGCCACTCATGTTTTCGGGCCGCAAAAGGGTGCGACGCCGGAAATGGTAAAAGAACTGGATGCCGCGTTGAACCATTATGCGGATATTATTCAGCGTGATTTGAATGTCGAAGTCAAAGAATTACCGGGGGCAGGCGCGGCAGGCGGTTTGGGTGCGGCGTTTGCCGGTGTATTAAAAGGCAGTCTGCAAAGCGGTATCGGCATCATCACCCGTTTGCTGGGTTTGGAAGAAAAAATACGCGGGGCCGCTTTGGTGATTACCGGCGAAGGCCGTATTGACCACCAGAGCATCAACGGCAAAGTGCCGGTAGGGGTGGCTCAATTGGCGAAAAAACACAATATTCCGGTGATTGTAATTGCCGGCAGCTTGGGTAAAGATGTTGAGGTTGTTTATGATTGCGGCATTGATGCAGTATTCAGTATTCTCAATAAATGTTGTGCCTTCCCCGAGGCTGCAGCCGATGCCTCGGAAAATTTAGTCCTATCTGCACGGAATATTGCTAAAATTTTGAAAATCAATCTTTCGGCTGCTTAAAAAAGGGAAGTTTATGCCGTTTTACTCATTGGATAAGAAGCTGGCCCAGCAAATTGTCGAGCGTACGATGGACATCATCGGCTGCAACGTCAATATTATGGATGCCAAAGGCAGAATCATTGCCAGCGGCGATGAAGAACGCATAGGCGAAACCCACGACGGCGCGCTGTTGGCACTTTCGCAAGAGCGAACCGTCGATATCGACGAGCAGATTACCAAAAACCTGCACGGTGTCCGCCCTGGCATTAACCTGCCGTTGCGTTTGGACGGTGAAACGGTTGGTGTCATCGGCCTGACCGGTGATCCGCACAATTTACGCGAATTTGGCCGATTGGTGTGCATGACGGCCGAGATGATGCTTGAGCAGGCGCAGTTGTTTGAGATGTTGGCACAAGATGCACGTTTGAAAGAAGAGCTGATTCTCAATCTGATTTCATCGGAAAAAATCAGCCCGTCGATGAACGAATGGGCGAAACGTTTGGGCGTGGATTTGTCTACACCGCGTGTGGTGTGCATTATCGAAGTCGATACCGGCCATCTCAATATCGAAGCCATCAGCAACGAATTGCACAATCTGCAAAACCTGCTGCACTATCCCGAACGCGACAATCTGGTCGCGATTTTGTCACTGACACAAATCGTGATTCTCAAGCCTGCCTTGGATTCTCTCGGACGTTGGGACGCGCACAACCACATGGAGCGGGTGAAATTGCTGGTGTCGCGAATGAGTGGGCAGACATCGCTGAATGTGCGCATTGCGTTAGGTAATTATTTTGCTGATTGTGATGCCGGTGTCAACAGTATTGCCTTATCGTATCAAACCGCCAACACCACTTTGCAGGTGGGCAAAACCCATTTCCCCGAACAGCGTATTTACAATTACCAGGAATTGATTTTACCGGTATTGCTCAACCAGCTTAAAGACGGCTGGCAGCGGCGCGAATTAGAACGCACGCTCAATAAACTCAAGCAAGCCGATAAAAACGGTTTGCTGACCAAAACTTTATCGGCATGGTTCGACCATAACATGCATTCGGCGGAAACAGCCAAGGCTTTGTATATCCACCGCAATACCCTTGAATACCGCCTGCACAAAATCGCCGAACTTACCCGATTGAACCTCAATCACACAGATGACCGCTTTTTGCTGTATATTGCCGTGAATATGGTGTGAACGAATTTCAATTGCTTCCATTACAAAAGCCGTCTGAAAATATTTTTTCAGACGGCCTGAGATCTTCGCAAAACCCTTTCCAACAGACAAAATGTTACTATGGTTATCAAATAACCTAACTTTTTTCAAAACCTCTAAAATCCTCTAAATTCCTTTGAAACCGGATTTAAAGGATTTTCTCCATGGGCAGCTTCTTCAAACAAACCGCCGAAGCCATGATTGCCAACACCAGCAACGCCTGCTGCACACCTTTGCGCATGAAAAATTCACGGAAAGGTTTGACCACGGTTTGGGCTAGTGTACGCGGCGCGCTCGGCGGCAGTTGTGATTCGCGCGCGAGAAACAGCAGGCGTAGGCTGGTTTATGACCCAACATTTCCTAATTTTCAAATATTTTTTGGGTTTTTAATCCAACCTACAAATTCGCTGTAATGCTCAAATGTCGTCTGAAATCTTTTTTCAGACAACATTAGTTTTACCGGTTTGATAATTCTGGATATTTATGGCTCATACATAGGTTTATTTGTTTATTGACAAACGCGTATGTACCACAGCCGACCTCCAGCTATGGTTCAGATGGCACTTTCCCGAATCTTATCCCCTGTTTGCCAAAATATCCAAGACTGTTTATAATCCTTACTCCTCCAATCGGAATGTAGCGCAGCCTGGTAGCGCACCTGCATGGGGTGCAGGGGGTCGGAGGTTCGAATCCTCTCATTCCGACCAATTTCTAAAAAGCAGCCTGATGGATTATCAGACTGCTTTTGTTTTGTGTTTTACCGGCCATCTGAAATCTTTCAGACGGCCTTTATTTATCTTTTATCAAACTTGCTGTCGGCGGCGGCTTTAGCTTCAGCCGCTTCGGCGCGAGGCATACACAAACACGAACTTTTGGCTTTTAAAGAGCTGCCGCCGGTTTGTCAGCAATATTTCAAACGTAGCAGAGACGTGTTATCGTCAGGTTGGCGAGAAAGGCTTTATTTCTCAAAGCAGCAACACGACTTTCTTGCGCCAATCGCTGTCTGCTGCCGGTGAAAAACAACGGATAAAAATGTGCGAAATCGCGCTGCGCGATTTTCCGGAAAAAGTCAAAAATCTGAATTGTGAATAATCATAAAGCAAAGCCCGTCTGAAAAGCAGGGATAAGGTGCCGCTTTTCAGGCAGTTTTTGTATATTCAATATTCATGCGAAAACGGCTGTCTTCGCCATATTGTTGCGGCCAGACTTTGTTATAATATTCTTCTGAAAAAAAATTTTGCTTTCCTTCCGGAGAATTATGATGACTTTGAAGCCTCCTATCCGTATTGCGGTTACCGGTGCGGCCGGACAAATTGCTTATGCGGCCTTGTTCCGCATTGCCGGCGGGATTATGCTGGGGCGCGACCAGCCGGTGATTTTGCAGCTGCTGGATTTGCCGCATGCGCAAAAGGCCTTGCACGGCGTGATTATGGAAATGCACGATTGTGCATTTCCGCTGCTGCTTGATGTGTTTGCGACCGATGATCCGGAAGAGGCGTTTAAGGATGCGGATATTGCGATTCTGATTGGGGCCCGCCCGCGCCAACAGGGCATGGAACGTTCGGACTTGCTCAATGCCAACGCCGCTATTTTCAAAACGCAAGGCGAAGCACTGAATAAAGTTGCCAGCCGTGATGTGAAGGTCTTGGTAGCGGGCAATCCGGTCAATACCAACACCTATATTGCGATGAAATCGGCGCCGGATATTTCGAAGAAAAATTTCAGCGCACTGATGCGTCTCGACCACCATCGTGCGGTCAGCCAAATTGCGGAAAAAATCAACCGTCCGGTCACTTCCATTGAAAAAATGTGTGTCTGGGGCAACCATAGCCCGACTATGTATGCCGATTACCGCTACGCCACCAGTAACGGCGATTTGGTGGTCGATATGATCCAAGATGAGGCTTGGTACACTGATTTTTATATGCCGAAAATTGCCAAACGCGGTGCGGCCATCATCGAAGCGCGCGGCGCATCTTCGGCGGCTTCGGCGGGTAATGCCATCATCTACCACCTGCGCGATTGGATTTTGGGTACCAGTGGCAAATGGGTCACCATGGGCGTGGCATCCGATGGTTCATACGGTATTCCGGAAGACGTGATTTTTGGTTTTCCGGTGATTTGTGAAAACGGCAACTATCAAATCGTACACGGTTTGGATTTATCCGATACATTCAGTCAGCAGCGTATTGCGTTGACTTTAAGAGAATTATTGGAAGAGCGAGAAACAGTAAAAGAGTTGGTAAAATTTTAACCGTTTATCAGGCTGTCTGAAAGCAGGAGAAGGCAACCGCTTTATGCTTTCAGATAGGTTGTTTTTCAGACAGCCTTGAATAATGATTTTTTCTGTTGAGATGGGCAATACCTCATTTTTAGAAATAGGCTGTGCGGTTGCTTCTAATATTCTTATTCGATTTATTCGATTCTTTTCGCTTTTTGTCTCATCCGGATTCGGCGCGCCGACGATAAGCAGCGGCAGGCTGTGGAAACCGATGAAAACAGCGTATTTTCAGAAAACACACCCGGTAAAGACAAAGATGCCCGCCGGGTAAAGAAAGACGGTACGTTCAAATCCGGTTATAAACAACACACCCATACCGACAGTAAAGGTTATCTTGAAAAGCGGCACATCAATCCCGCGGGCAGACACGGGGGCAATCACTTCGAACTGAGGCTTAGCGATATTGCCTGAGGAATCAAGGTTTATGCCGATAAAGGATACAAAGCCAACCGGGTGTTTCTTCACAGCAAAGGGTTTTCAGTCGGCATGATGCGTAAAGCACACAGCTACTGTCGATCTGTTATCCGAAGAAGATCGTTGCCGAAAACGTGTTATGTCATGGCACAGGGTTTTGGAACGCGCACCGTACATTCCGATCCAACTAT
>NZ_PXYY01000021.1 GCF_003013245.1 Neisseria iguanae | reverse complement strand
TCCGGCTGTGTCGGAAGCAGTCAAACCTGAGGCAGAAAGGTGTAATATTTGCCGGAATTTCTGCCCGGAAAGTTTACCGGGCTTTGGGTACTTGTTTTTAATATAGATATCAGAAGCTTACCATAAAGTTTTATGATTTTGCTTACTAAGTCCCTTAATTAAATTAAAAATAGGATTAATTTTAGATTAATAATAGCTTAGAGTTATATTTAATTAGACTAACTATTAGATGAAATTAGATTGGATATAAATATGGTGATTTCAGTCGAAATTTTTATGCAACGGGAACAAAAAAAGGTAGAAACTCAAAACTGGAACCGTTCAAAGAAGATATTTTGGCACTCAAGCAAAATGGTTTTTCTCAAAAGCAGATTCAGCAATTTCTTGCTGAAAATGGACTGTCGGTAGGGCTAACCACAATCAACTGGTTTCTTCGGACGCGTTCGAAAGATATTGATTCATCCAAAACAAAAAGTCAGAAAAAGGCAAATTTCATTAATAAGTTAAATAATAAGTCTGAGATAACCACAAAGGTAACAGAATTCGTTTTGCCAACTCAAAAAAACAGCAACAGGGGAATTTGACTGGCAGAAAGGAATTTCTGATTCTGAAATGTTTTAAATAAGAAAGCCGTCTGAATTTTTAGAAGGCTTTTATTCACTTGTGGTAAATATTTCAGAGTTATTTCTTCAAATTTTATCAGGCCGCGCAATACGGATGAATCATTTCCAGAGGTCGTTCAAAATCCTGTGTCAGCTTGAATTCTGCAACCGGATAATGCCGGCCGGCCGTCAAAACAAACCGCCAACTGCGGGAGCGTCTGCCCCCGGTTTGCAATCGGCATCGCCCATTTCCCCAAAGCCTTACCGATACCGCCATATAAAAGCTTCAACAAGCCGGTTTCATTGGGGAATGCGCCTTGGGTTTTGGCCAGCTTCCGAAACTGGCGGTGTACCGCCTCTGCCGCATTGGTCGTATAAATCGGTTTGCGTACGGCTCCGGGGCAGCGGAAACAGGCAGACAGGAGCGGCCGTTTGCTGCGCCATGACCGTATCACTTTCGGGTATTTCCGCTCCATTCCTCTTCCGGTCCGTCCAAAGCCGCTTCCGCCGCTTCGCGGTATATGGGTTTCAAGTCGGTTGCAAATGCCTTTTGGCCTTTACGCAAACTGTTGCGGATTTGGCGGGTGACGCACAATTGTACTCCGGTTTGCGGAAAGATACTGCGAACGGCTTCGTCAAAACCGGCCAAACCGTCTGCGCAGGCTGTTAGAATGTCTTTGATGCCGCGGTTGTTCAGGCCGGCCAATACTTCCAACCAATAACGCGCGCCTTCGCTTTCGGACAGGTAAAGACCGGGCAGTTCTTTACAGCCGTCCGAATTCAGACCGGGTACGGTGTAAGCGGCTGTACCGGCGTAGCGGCCTTTTACAGCGGACGGCATCGGGCCGGATGAAGGGATATAGCGCATCCAACGGGCGTTGCCGCCATTGGCGTATCTTTCACTCATTAGATGCCAGATGACAGTAAATATAAACCTTACCATAGGGGCTTTTTTCAGACGCCCCGGGGTCTTTGTAAAATCCCTGTCTTTGGTGCATTTTTGGGTGATGCGTTGCCTATCTTTGTAATAATATGTCTGCGTTTTCTGTGCTCTAACTTCGGACTACGCTCAAATCTGTTTTTTTGCAAAGGTCCGGGACTATGTTCCTAAAGGCCGTCTGAAACATTTGAAATCAAAGTCCGGGTATCAACCGGCCGGCAATACGGGTAACCGCGCCATCGGATGCTTCCAAACCGTAGATGCCGGCAATATGGCTTTGGATGTCGCGATCACTCATGCCGAGTAAGGCGGGTTTGGTTTTTCTTGACGGTTTGCGGTTCGAAACTGCCGGAACCGGTTTTGACGGTTTTTTTGCTGTGGCCGTTACGCCGGCCGGGCTGCAACTGTTTTTGTTCGAGGTATTGTCCGGTTTCGGCTTCCAATGCGGCCTTGGCCGGTTGTTTGATGGGCGGGGTAAGGGGGCCGTCTTTACCGGTCAGTGCCTGTCCGGACTGAAGTTGCCTGAGTGCGGTTTCGAAATCAAATGCGGGTTTGGTCATGTGTCTTCTCCTTTATGGGGGTTTAGGGGATTGACACAGATTTTTGAACAGTACCTTCACAAATAACCTTTTTTTTCCCCATAATACGGCTGTGTGGCGGCCAAATTAACAATATCATCAAATTCATGCAGGTATTTTTCGTCGGCACTTGCCCAACCTGCAAATTCAGCAACCACCGACAAAATATTTTGAACATCTTAGTTTGCCATATCTGACCAAGCAATTTTGACCTTCATTTTTGCTCCGCAGGTTCTTGTACGAATTTCCGCAAAAGGCTCATGCTTTCTTCATGCGACATAGACCAGCCATTTTCCAAATCATCAATTCCTGCTTGGATTTTGCCTTAGCCCACTTGCTGTATTCCTGTTGCTCGATAAAGTCATCAAACATTTTCAATAGCAGGCTACTTCTGCTTTCTCTGGTTTCTTGTTCCAGTTGCATCAGTTTTTCCGCCCGTGTACGGTTCAGTTCAATTTATGCCAACATCGTTATTTACTCCTGTCAGTTTTGTGTAATCCTGCCCTTAGTGAAAAAAACTGTTAAGAAAAATCGTTTTTTAAGGCAGTTTTTCTTCTAACGCCCAAAAAACAATTCCGACTGTTCCGGTGCCGGTTTTTGATTTTGCGCTTGTGCAACCTGTTTTATTTGGTCTTCATAGAATCGGGTTCTGGCCGCCTGCTGATACTCCGGCGACAAACCTTGAACAGCGGTTTCTAAAGTCTGTTCCAGCAACTTGCGTTGTTGTTGCTCTTTCGGTGTCAGCGTTTCGGTTTGCTTGTCGTACAAGCCTTTTATCAAGGCATGTTTCAGTTCGTCCTGATTTTGTTTAGCCGTATCGGGTGCAGTCTCTTTTTCCTGCTGTTTGTCTATGGCCTGCCCGAATGCTAAAACAAAGTTTTTAATCTTTTGGGCATCTCTGCTGGCTTTCATAATTTCAGTCGGGTCTTCCTGAAGTACCTTAATCCAACTGCCGGCATAGGCGGCGTGGCGGTCGGGATTGTGCGGCAGGCCGAGTTCGCGCGTCAGCATCAGCGATGAGATTTCCGCCCGCAATTCTTCACGCGCGTAGGATTCGCTGCCTTATCTGCCCGACAAGTCGCGGTTCAGACGGCTTTCATGACCCGTCCAGTGGCCTAATTCGTGCAGGGCAACGGCGTAGTATTCGCCTTGCCCCGTAAACTGGTCTTTATTGGGCAAAACGATAAAATCTTTAGTCGGGTTATAGTAGGCATCATTGCCACGGTGGTGAATTTCCGCACCCGAAGCCTTGAGTATGCTCTCTGCTTTGTCGTGGTTTTCCCAAACCGGCGGCGGCAGTTCTAATTTAGGCAGGCCGTCAACCTGTTCTGCATTGAATACGGTATAGCTTTTGTAAAACGGCTTTTCCAGCGGAACGCGCTCTTTAACCGGCTGACCGTCTTTGTCTTTCACGGTTTTGCCATTTTCATCTTTTTTGACACGCTCGACATGGGTAATCATCTTGATTAGGCCGATACCGCGTTCACCCTTGCGGACTTGTGCATCAATACTTTGCGCCTGTTTGTAGGTCAACCAACGCGGATCGAGCCGTCCGGCCATCATCAGCTTGAGGGAATTGGTGCCGGAATATTCCACGCCTGTTGTGTGGTTGTAGGGTAAATCTCGACCCATTGCCGGATTCCACGGTTGTTGAAAGGGGGCTGTGCCCTGTTTCAGTTTTTCAATCAATTCTTCGGCAATTTTTTGTGCGTAATCGTCATAGGGATTCTTTTTCTCTGTCATGGCTGCTGCTCCGTAAAAACGAAAAAAAGCCCTACCATAAGGCAGGGCTTTCAGACGGCCTGTTTATTTCCAGCCGTCCAAATCCAATAAGGCTTTTGCTTCTTCCGGTGTTTCCGAATCTTCAAGATAGGCTTTCATGGCTTCATAGGATTCTTGGGCAGCAAGATAGTGTTCCTGCTGCGCTTCTGTCCATGTGAAGAAAACGGCCTGCTCATCTTCGGTCAGGAAGTTTTCAACCGGCTCATCTTCGCCGA
This sequence comes from Neisseria iguanae, assembly GCF_003013245.1. Lineage (GTDB taxonomy): Bacteria > Pseudomonadota > Gammaproteobacteria > Burkholderiales > Neisseriaceae > Neisseria > Neisseria iguanae. The sequence goes on along the minus strand of NZ_PXYY01000021.1, from coordinate 26,751 downwards.
TTGGCAATTCTTCAGTCATACGCTTTCCTTTCTATCAACGTGAAATTTCAGGTTCACCCGAATCATACCCCATTGTTTGGCTCGGCTGCATGGCTTCCTGCTTGATAAGGGTTACCGTTTGGCTGTGTGTCTGCGTGGGAATCTGAATAGGCTGCGGCAAATCCAGCTTGGTGCCGTGCATGTGTTTGGCCGTATGCTCGTAGTAATTGCGTAAGGCTTGCGTGCGGGTATCGCCGGTTAAACCGCGTATCGAATCCATTACACCGCGCTCGTAAAAAGCCAGTTTCTTCTGATTGGGCTTACTCAGCTTCTGCGCTTTGCCTATATAGGTATTTTTCGCCGATACGAAACCGGTATCTTGTGCGGCGGTTCTCATGCTGTTTGTCTGCTGCAAAACTTCAGCCGGAACTTCTTCACTGCCGATACTGTGAATAGGAACATCAATATCGGTGTCGGCGCGTGGCGACATATTGATTTGGCCTTCAGACGGCAAATGGCTTTGTGCCTGCAAACGGTCTGCGGCAGACATCAATTCACGGTCAGGCTGTTCATGAATGCGCTCTTCTTGTTCCTGCTTAGGCTGTTGCTGCGCTGCCTGTTCAGGCTCTTTGGTCTTAGCAGTTTCTTGTTGCTGGGTAGTAGGTAGCGGTTTACCGACTTCCTGCTCGCGTGTCTGCACGGCTTCCACACCGTTACGGGCGTATTGCTCGCGCAAGATTTCGACTTGCTTCAAATCTGCCTCAGTCGGCGTATAACCGCGCGTCTGAATACCCTGTGCGGCAGCCTCGATATCCTGTTGCTTTTAAGGTAACACGGGAAACGGTAAACGATATTACGGCGGCACCGGAATTATTGGATGAGCTTGATTTGTCGTCAACCGGAATACTGGGTGCAATAAAGGCGGTGATTCGGATGCATTCAGACAACCTTCTAAATAGGCCTACTGATACCATATCAAAATCATTCTTGCTTATCCTACTCTAAATCAAGCAGCATGGCACGCCGTCTGAAAACGCATCCGTTCAGACGGCGTATTTTTTGGTTACACAGTTTATCAACTGTAGATTTTGCCACCTTTTTGCACAAATTCTACCGCTTTTTCCGCCATACCTTTTTGCGCGGCAGCATAATCGCGCACTTCCTGTGTGATTTTCATCGAGCAGAATTTAGGGCCGCACATTGAGCAGAAGTGCGCGATTTTAGCACCTTCGGCAGGCAGGGTGGCATCATGGTAGCTTTCGGCACGTTCGGGATCAAGGCTCAGACGAAACTGGTCGCGCCAGCGGAACTCGAAACGCGCTTTCGATAAGGCATTGTCACGAACTTGTGCGCCCGGCCAGCCTTTGGCCAAATCAGCAGCATGAGCGGCAAGTTTGTAGGTAATAATGCCTGTGCGCACGTCTTCTTTATCGGGCAGACCCAAATGCTCTTTCGGAGTAACATAACACAACATGGCTGTGCCGTACCAGCCGATATTGGCTGCGCCGATGCCTGATGTGATGTGGTCGTAAGCCGGTGCGATGTCGGTCACCAACGGACCCAAGGTGTAAAATGGTGCTTCAAAACAATGCTGTAATTCTTCGGTCATGTTTTGCTTCACCCGCTGTAACGGCACATGACCGGGACCTTCAATCATTACCTGCACATCGTGTTCCCATGCTTTTGCGGTAAGTTCGCCCAAGGTGTGCAACTCGCCAAACTGCGCTGCGTCGTTAGAATCGGCGACACATCCCGGACGTAAACCGTCTCCCAAGCTGAATGATACATCATAAACCTTCATAATTTCGCAGATTTCGTCAAAATGGGTGTAAAGGAAATTTTCCTGATGATGCGCCAGACACCATTTGGCCATAATCGAACCACCGCGCGATACAATGCCGGTGAGCCGGTCGGCTGTCAGCGGTACATAACGCAGCAACACGCCGGCATGAATGGTGAAATAATCCACGCCCTGCTCGGCCTGTTCGATTAGGGTGTCGCGGAACAAATCCCACGTCAAATCTTCGGCAATGCCGCCGGTTTTTTCCAAAGCCTGATAAATCGGCACGGTGCCGATGGGTACGGGGGCATTGCGGATAATCCATTCGCGTGTTTCATGAATGTGCGCGCCGGTCGATAAATCCATAATCGTGTCAGCTCCCCAGCGCAGCGCCCACACCATTTTTTCCACTTCTTCGGTCAAGCTGGACGTAACCGCCGAATTGCCGAGATTGCCGTTGATTTTCACGCAGAAATTGCGGCCGATAATCATCGGTTCCAATTCGGGGTGGTTGATATTGGCCGGAATAATGGCGCGACCTGCAGCGACTTCCTGACGCACGAATTCGGGCGTGATTTGGTCGGGATGGGTGGGAAGGTTTGCACCGAAACTTTCACCGGGGTGTTGTTCCGCCAATTTGGCGTATTCTGGCCGCCGGAAAAGCTCGTCCATCTTCATACGCTCTCGCAGGGCGACAAATTCCATTTCCGGCGTAATGATGCCTTCGCGCGCATAGTGCATTTGCGTGACATTTCTGCCTGTTTTGGCGCGGCGCGGGCGGGTAATTTGGTTGAAACGCAGATGCGAGGTTTTCGGATCGTGGGCGCACTCCAAACCATATCTGCTGGATAAACCGCTCAAGATTTCGGTGTCGCCGCGTTCGTCCAGCCATACGCTGCGGATATGCGGCAGGCCCTGTTTCAAGTCGATTTTGGCAGCCGGATCTCCGTATGCCCCGCTGGTGTCGTACACCGGAATCGGCGGGTTCGGCTCGCGCCCGCGATCGCTGACGGTGTCGTCTTGGCGGATTTCACGCAACGGTACGCGTATATCGTCGCGGCTGCCGGAAAGGTAAACTTTGTCGGAATTGGGATAGGCAAACTGAATGCCTAAATCATGGGAAAGTCGGTCGAGTTGGGCGGCTTCGTTGCCGTTGGTTTTGAATGCCATAATAAAGTGCTCCTGTTTCTCGTTTATCAGAATGAAACGAAACAGGAGCGGCATTGTGGTTTCAGACGGCCTCATTCGTCTATTGGGATTTAGGCCGTCTGAAAATAGAAACAAGCTGAAACTCCCCACGCAGGTATTATCCTGATCGGGTGGTATAAGGGTAATTCTCAGCCGCGTATGGCGCAGCACCCCTGTTTCCGTTAACGGTAATTAAAGCATAAAGGCCAAAGCTTGTAAATCATGATTTGAGGGAGTACATTAGGGTGTGTCCTTATTTCGCCTGCGTCGCACATTTTCGAGCAAAAAAACGCATATACAAGCGAAAAACACAGCAAGGTTGGACAACCTTGCGCGCATTTTCAACGCATTAAGCATGTTTTTATGCCGGCAAGATGCCGAATTTAGAAAACAGCGATGAGAACAAGCCGCTTAAGCACGGACAAACAAAACAAGCTGATTGAACTGTTTGTAGCCGGAACAACAGCCAGAACAGCCGATGCTTTGGTCGGTGTCAAAAATACAGCTGCCTATTACTTCCACTGGTTACCGATGTTAATCTACCTGCACAGCTCGCATCTGGAAATATTTGATGGTGAAGTTGAAGCAGATGAATCCTATTTTGGTGGCAGATGCAAAGGCAAACGCAGGCGTGGTGCGGCCGAAAAGTCCCTGTATTTGGACTGTTCAAACATAATGGAAAGGTTTATACCGTCCCGGTTGCCAACAGCCAAACTGCTATGTTACTGCCTATGATCCGTGAGCAAGTCACACCCGACAGTGTGGTTTATACGGATAGCTATCACAGTTACGATGTACTTGATGTCAGTGAGTTTATTCACTGTCGTATTAGCCATACATAATGAGTTGTTTGCCGACAAGCTTAATCATATGAACGGAATTGAGAATTTTTGAAATCAGGCTAAGCGTCATTCAGATAAGTTTAACGTCATTCCCAAAGCGCATTTTCATCTGTTGTTGAAGGCGTGCGAATGGCGTTTCGACTACAGCGATCCAAAATTGCAATTATCCATTTTAAAACAACCGCAAGAAAGGGAATGCCCTAGTTATCCGGGACAGCCACTAAATAAAAAATCTCTAAACCATTGAAAAACTCAGGATAAACCGACCGTATCCGTCATTACCGGGACAGGTCGATAATGGCGGCTTGAGGGTGGTTGGATTTTCAAAGATTACGGCCGTCTGAAAGATTTTTCAGACGGCCTGTCGAATTGCTATCCGGCCTTTAAGGCAAATTCTCCAACATCCATTTCACATAGCGGCCCACGCCATCTTTCACGTCAAAAAAAGATTGGTCGTAACCGGCTTCACGTAATTTGGTCATGTCGGCTTGGGTGAAATTCTGATATTTGCCTTTCAACGCATCCGGAAACGGAATGTAGCGAATCAGTTCTTCTTCCACCAATTCCTCCAAACTCATTTCCGGCTTGCCTTCGGCGGCGCGGCAGGCGTTGACGGTGGCGGCGGCCAAATCGTTGAACTGGCGGCTACGGCCTGTGCCTAAGTTGAAAATACCTGACAATTCGGGATTATCGAAGAAAAACAGGTTCACTTTGACCACATCTTCCACGCTGATAAAGTCGCGGGTTTGTTCGCCGTTACCGTAACCGTCATTGGCGCCAAACAGGTTCACATAGCCGTTTTCACGGTACTGGTTGAAATGATGGAAAGCCACCGAAGCCATGCGTCCTTTGTGTTGTTCCATTTGGCCGTACACATTGAAATAGCGGAAGCCGACCACTTGCGCGGTCAAGCCCTCTTCCATGCGGCGGCGCAATACTTGGTCAAACAGAAATTTTGAATAGCCGTACACATTCAGTGGCTTTTCCAACTCGCGCTCTTCGCGGAAAATCTCGCCCTTGCCGTACACCGCTGCGCTGGACGCATACAGCAGCGGAATGTGCTCGTCTTGACACCAATCAAGCAAATCCAGCGTATATTGATAGTTGTTGTCCATCATATACAAGCCGTCGTGGTTCATGGTGTCGGAACACGCACCTTGATGAAACACGGCTTGGATGTCATCATAAGGCAGCGCGTGTTCGCGCACTTGGCGGATGAATTCATGTTTGTCGAGATAATGGCTGAGTTCGCATTCGGCCAGATTTTTAAATTTTTCGCCGCGCGTGAGGTTGTCCACCGCTACGATGTCGATGATGCCTCGCGCATTCAGTGCTTTGACGATGTTGCTGCCGATAAAGCCGGCGGCGCCGGTTACGATGATGGTCATAACAATTCCTTTTGTTTTTCAGACGGCCTTTAAACATGAGACCGTCTGAATCGTTGAAATTAACTGCCTATTGTTCGGTCAATGCGGCTTGCAGTTCGTCAAACGAGCACACTGCTGTACCCAACTTGGCCACCACCACACCGGCGGCGGTATTGGCCAAATGCATGGATTCTGCCATGGTAAAACCGGCAGCCATCGCCAAACCCATACCGGCAATCACAGTATCGCCCGCGCCGGAAACGTCATAAACTTCCTGCGCCCTCGTTGGCTGATACACCGTTTCACCATCGTTAAACAGTGTCATACCTTCTTCGCTGCGGGTCAGCAAAATGGCGGACAAATCAAGATGGCGGCGCAGGTTTTGTACTTTTTCGGTGAGGTCGTCTTCGTTTTTCCAACTGCCGGCCACTTCTTTCAATTCGCTGCGGTTAGGCGTAATCAAGGTCGCTCCGGCGTATTTTTCGTAATCGTCGCCTTTCGGGTCAATCAACACGATTTTACCGGCCTGTTTCGCACAATCAATCATGTCGGCAATGTGGGTCAGGATGCCTTTACCGTAATCGGAAAAAATCACCGCATCGTAATCAGGCAACACTGCCTGATAGTGTTCTTTGACCTGTTCCAACACTTCATGATGCGGCAATTCTTCGAAATCCAAACGAATCAATTGCTGGTTGCGGGAAACTACGCGCAGTTTCACCGTGGTGGAGATTTGTTTATCACGCATTAAATAAGATTCTACGCTGTCTTGCTGCATCAATTGGTCAAGCGAATCGGCGGCTTCGTCATGGCCGGTCACCGACAACAATCCGGCCTTACCGCCCAATGAAGCGATATTGTGCGCCACATTGGCCGCCCCGCCCGCGCGTTGGTCGATTTGGTTGATTTTTGCTACCGGCACCGGCGCTTCAGGGGAGATGCGCGATACGTCGCCGAACCAGTAACGGTCGAGCATGACATCACCCACCACCAACACCCGCGCTTGGGCAAAACGCTGCTGTATATCTGCTGCTTGGAATTTTTGTACCATATTGAATGAATTCCTGATTAGGGTATGCTGTTTTATTGCGTGAATCGGTTTTTACGTTCACGCTGATACGGTTACGATTCTAAATTCAATTGGTTTTATTGGGTTTTCAACCCAAACTACCCTTGAGGCCGTTTGAAATTATTCAGCCGGATTTGCCACACGGTTCACTTCGCGCAACACGGCAACCGGATCGGCGGCTTGTGTGACCGGTCGGCCCATCACCAAATAAGTCGAACCGGCGGCTAATGCTTCGGCAGGGGTCATAATGCGGCGTTGGTCGTCGTTGTTGCCCGCAATATCCAAACGGATGCCCGGCGTTACCAATACGAAATCTCCGCCCAGTTCGCGACGCAACGGCGCTGCTTCCAAAGGTGAGCAGACCACGCCGTCCAAGCCCGATCTTTGGGCCAGCTTGGACAAACGCAATACCTGTTGCTCCGGTTCGATGTCAAGCCCGATTTCGGCCATGTCGTCCTGTTCCATACTGGTCAACACGGTCACCCCGATGAGTAAGGGTTTTTGCGCATAATCGGCAATGGCTTCCGCAGCGGCTTCCATCATACGGCGGCCGCCCGAAGCGTGCAAATCCACCATCCATACGCCCATATCGGCCGCCACGCGGCAGGCTTGGGCAACGGTATTGGGAATATCGTGGTATTTCAAATCCAAGAATAATTTAAACCCTTGGTTAATCAGCTTTTCTGCCAACGGACGGACGGTCGCGGTAAACAGCTCTTTGCCGATTTTAATTTGGCACAAGCCTGGGTCCAGCGTGCGCACAAAATTCAGCGTATCGGCTTCGTTGGCAAAATCCAAGGCCACAATCACCGGCGTGCGGGCCTGCGGCATGTAAAAATCAGTGATTAACGGGTTCATCATTATTCCTATCAAAGCAGGCCGCGCGGCGAAATCCTTGCCGGCCTTTATCATCAGTTCATCTCGATTTTAACAGTTTTTCCATACAAAAAGGCCGTCTGAAAGAAATTTTTCAGACGGCCTTTTTGTCTTTTCACGGGGGCAAAATTATTTACCCAATGCGGCCAACACTTGGTCTCTTACCTTATCAACAGCTTGCGTGCCGTCCACTTTGATGTATTCCGGTGCGTGTTCGCCTTCCAATTTGCTGTAGAAACCAACCAGCACTTCGGTTTGCTCGTGGTAAACGTCCAAACGTTTTTTCACGGTTTCTTCTTTGTCGTCATCACGTTGAATCAGGTCTTCACCGGTCATATCGTCTTTGCCTTCAGTTTTTGGCGGATTGTAAGAAACATGGTAAGTGCGGCCTGACGGTAGGTGCACGCGGCGGCCGCTCATACGGTCGACAATCACGCTGTCGGGTACATCAATTTCCACCACAGCGTCCAAATCCACGCCTGCGCCAACCATGGCTTCGGCTTGCGCTAAGGTACGTGGGAAACCGTCAAACAGGAACCCGTCTTTGCAATCGTCTTGAGCGATGCGTTCTTTAACCATGCCGATGATGATGTCGTCGCGCACCAAGCCGCCTTCATCAATGATTTTTTTCGCCTCCAAGCCCAGCGGCGTGCCGGCTTTAATTGCCGCACGCAACATGTCGCCGGTGGAAATTTGCGGAATGCCGAAAGCGGCGGTAATAAATTGCGCCTGCGTACCTTTACCCGCACCCGGCGCACCCAACAATAATACTTTCATGGCTTATCCTCTGTTTGTGTTCGTCATTTTTACATTGCCATCATAATACTTTACACACTGTCTGCAAAGGCCTGTCTGCACACGCGGCACTTTTCAGACGGCCTGATGATATATTGTATTTATGATTGAAATGCCTGCAACACACGCTCTAAATCTTCCTGCGTGTCCACTCCGGCAGCCGGCGTACGGCCGGTCACTTCCACCGCAATCGGGAAACCGTGCCACAATACGCGCAATTGTTCTAAAGATTCAATGACTTCCAGCGGCGATACGCTCATTTCGGCATAGCGTTGCAGGAAACCGGCACGGTAGGCATAAATCCCGATATGGCGCAAAACTGGTGTTTCCTGCGGCAATCGGCGCAGGTTTTCTCGCATGGTGTCGCGCGGGAACGGAATTGGCGCGCGGCTGAAATACATGGCGTTGCGGTTTTTATCCAGCAGCACTTTGACCACGTTCGGATTCATAAATTCATCAAAATCGTGCAACTCATGCGCGGCAGTAGCCATCTGCACATTGTTTTCCACCAATACTTCCGCCGTGCGGTTAATCAGCTCCGGCTCGATCAAAGGCTCGTCGCCCTGCACGTTGACTACAATCAAGTGCGGTGGCAGATTAAGCTTTTTCACCGCTTCGGCCAAACGCGTGCTGCCGCTTTCATGCGTATCGGCAGTCATCACCACTTCCACGCCGTGCGCTTCGCAAGCTGCTTGAATGTCGGCATGGTCGGTTGCCACCACCACGCGCGCGGCATGGCTTTTCGCTGCCTGCCCCGCCACGCGCACCACCATCGGTTTACCGTGGATATCGGCTAAAGCCTTACCCGGCAGGCGCGAAGATGACAAACGTGCCGGAATCAACACCACAAATCCGGTCATGCGTGCAATTCCTCTTCGGTCAGTTCACGCGCTTCGCTTTGCAGCATAAACGGAATACCGTCACGAATCGGATAAGCCAATTTCGCCTGGCGGCTCCACAATTCCTGCTTGTCCTGATGGTATTCGAGCGGGCCTTTGGTAACGGGGCAGACCAAGATGTCTAAGAATTTTTTTTCCATGATATATCGGCTTTCTTCGGGAAAGTGGTTGGCGGCCGTCTGAAAGGTTTGTTTCAATCTTAATCAAACCGTTTCGCGTTGCGATTCGATATTCAGGCGGCCTAATACAAAATTAGCTAAATCAGGCTCGATTATCGCACAAATAGGCAAGACCCACACATGATTTAAAGCATCAGCATCCGGGCCGTCTGAAAGTTTCACCGCGTCTTTTTCGGTGACAAACACAAAATCGGCTGCCGGCAAATCCTGCGGCGTGATGTCGGCATGGTCGGGCAACACCAGCTTTTCATCCAATCCAACGCCCAACCTACGTAAAGAATCAAAAAAGCGTTCGGGCTTGGCAATGCCTGCGGCAGCCGCAGTGCGGCAGTTTTTCAGACAGCCTAAATCCAATTTTTCATCTGGTTGGCTCAAACGGTAAATGCTGCCGGGTTCAACCCGGCTGGCGAACATATTTCCAGACGGACGGAATGACGGATGACTGCCGCCGCCGACCACCACCGCATCCACAGAAGCCAAGCGTGATAAAGGTTCGCGCAGGCAGCCGTTGGGCAGCAAATCCAAATCATCGCGCACGGTATCGGCCAACGGAAAGACCACGATTTCAACATTACGCTGTAAGGCATAGTGTTGCAAACCGTCATCGGCAACAATCATTTGCACATCGGGATAAGCCGCCAGCAACGCCTGTCCCGCTTGTGCCCGACTGCTGCCCACCGCCACCGGCGCACCGGTTTGGCGGTACAACAATAAAGGCTCGTCACCTGCTTGGGCGGCAGTAGTGCTTGGGTTTAACACATGCACGCCTTTTTCGGCCCGACCGTAACCGCGGCTGATGATGCCCACGTTCACACCGCGCTGCTGCAAACCCGACACCAGCGCGGACACAATCGGCGTTTTACCCGCGCCGCCCGCATGGATATTGCCCACCACAACTACTGGCACGGGCAATTTTTCGCTTTTTGTGCGCCCTGCCAAAAAATCACGCCGCCGCTTGGCTGCAATCCGCGCAAACACGCAGGAAAACGGTTTCAGAAAAAACGTGAGCCACGGCTTCGGGTGCTGCCAATGCTGTTCGATGATTTGGTGGAATTTGGGCATTCAGACGGCCTTTATTTTTTATAAGTCATTTACCTGTATCGCTAACGGTAATTTCTTTTTCCCAATTAAACCCTGAATCAGTTTTTCGGTTTGCTTGCCGTTTAATTTTAAAGCGGATTTGAAGGAATTGCTTAGAGTTTTTACAGTTTGCAGTTTGTTTTTCGCACATTTATTGAAAAACGTCGTTACCGCCCGCATGATTTTTACGTATTCTTCTTTGCTGGCAATCACGGTTTGCGGTGGAATAGCAACCGTTAGCAGAAACGGAGGATATTCAATTTTCTGATTCGTGATTCGCAGCATTCCTTCACGTTGGCAATATTTTAAGATGTCATCAATGGTTTTCTCATCAATATCTAAAAACAAAATTTTTGCAAACAAAATTTTTGCCTGATTAACCAAGACATTTCTCGCACCTTCAACACTCTTCACTTTCGACTGAATCAGCCTTTGCGTTACTTTTTCCAAAATATCACCGCTGCTCAGATGATATTCTACAAAATTAGTACCGCATTTTGGGTAATGAACTGTTTATCCTTTAATTTCTGCACCATCAAAGAAACCGTTACTGCCTGTTCTCCATCGTTAAACAGTCTCATATCTTCAGCCAAAACCGTGCGCAAGCGCGCGTGCAGATTGCTGATAACACTGGGCTTGAACGCTTCAGGCTGAATCGGTTCTAAAAACACTTTTTTCGTACATTATCCGATAAAAGAAGCGTTTTTATGGGCTTCAATAATCGGCTGTTGCCCGGCCGATTCTTCAACCTTTCTCAGACGGCCTACCCTCCTTCAACCCTTCTTACGACACTTCAGCCTCATCTCTACGCACATCTTCCAACACCGCCAAGCGTACTATGCCTTTACAGTGGCCGGCATCTTCCAAATACCCGACCAACACATCGAATCCGCCATCACGCGACAAAATGCAAATCAGGGCTCCGTTATCCTGCTCGATAATTTTTCCCAAATAATAGGCCAGATAAAAATCCAGCGTGTTTCTGCCGGTTTTGGCCACGCGTACGAAATGAACGTTTTACCAAAGCGGCACAAGGCTTCGCACAATTCTACCGATAAAGTTTTCTGCTGCAACTTCCCCAAAACAGCCAAATATGGCAGCTTTCATCGTCTAAACTGTTTAGTTTAATTGCACCGCTTCGGGCCGGATGCTTCCAAAATCAATCAGAATGTGTTTCATTTTTAGTGAGTATTTTTTATGTTTTAGTACTCACTACTATATCATTGAATGCCTATCCCACAAAGGCCGTCTGAAAAGCTTTATAATCCCCATTCTTGCCAATCCTTCCCTTTCTCCAAACCATGTCCGACTTATTCACCTCTGCTTCCCTGTCCGTCTCCGAACTCAACTTCTTGGCGAAAAACCTGCTGGAAGACCACCTTTCCGGCCTGTGGATTGCAGGCGAGGTGTCGAATCTCACACGGGCGGCAAGCGGACATTATTATTTTTCGCTGAAAGACAGCCGCGCGCAGGTACGTTGTGCGATGTTTAAAGGTTCGGCTTCGCGTTTAAGCCAGCCCTTAAAAGAAGGCAGCCATATCGAGGTTAGCGGCAAAATAAGCATTTACGAAGCACGCGGCGAATTTCAGATTACGGTCAACGAAGTGCGCATGGTCGGTTTGGGGTGTTTGTATGAGGCTTATGAAAAGCTGAAAGCGAAATTGCAGCTTGAAGGCATGTTCGATTTGGAACGGAAAAAGCCTCTGCCCGCCTATCCTCAAACCATCGGCATTGTCACCAGCTTAGCCGCGGCGGCATTGCGTGATGTGGTATCGACGCTGAAACGCCGTGCACCGGAAATTCCGGTAATTATTTACCCGACTGCGGTACAAGGAGCAGGCAGTGAATTGCAGATTGTACAAGCAATTCAGACGGCCTCGACCCGGGCGGAATGCGATGTATTGATTGTGTGCCGCGGTGGCGGCAGTATTGAAGATTTGTGGTCGTTTAACGAAGAGCAGGTGGTACGTGCGGTTGGACAATGCGCGATTCCGGTAGTCAGCGGCGTGGGTCACGAAACAGATTTCACGCTGGTGGATTTTGTTGCCGACGTACGTGCACCCACCCCGACCGGTGCAGCGGAATTGGTCAGCCCCAACCGTTTGGAATCGCTGCACAAACTGGCGCAGGCGCAAGGCCGTCTGAAAGCGGCGCTACAGCAGCGTTATTACGATGCGAGCCAAAAGATTGACTGGCTGGCGCGTCAAATCCGCCATCCGCGCCAAAAACTAAACGAGCAGCGGCTTCAGATGCAGGATTTGGCGCAGCATTTGCGCTTTGCCGTGCAGCAAAACCACCGCTTCAATGCGCAACAGCTGTCGCGCCAAACACAAGCTTTGCGCCACTTGCGCCCTGATATTTCGCAGCCGAAACGCGATGTGGCGCAGTTTCAGGCGGGCTTGGCACAATCGTTTGCGATTTTACTGCAACAACGCCGCCAAACCTTGGAAAAACAATCCGCACTGTTGGAAGCAGTGTCGCCTCAGCATATTTTGGCACGCGGTTTCTCGGTAGTGAAAAACAGCCGCGGTCAGATCGTAAACAGCGCGGCAGGCTTGGAGCGGGGGCAGAAACTACATATTGTGTTTGCCGACGGTGAAACCGATGTGCGCGTCACTGGCGAAACGGCGCAGCCCGATTTGTTCGATTCTGCCTGAAGCTGGGGCAAAACCAACGATTGGCGCCGGCCAAAATACGAAAATCTCTGTTGCCCGACCATACCGAGAGTTGCCATCATTTGAGAAACGGTATAAGGTATCCCTACATTCAATAACATGCATTCTTACGGAAAAATATGGAAAACATGGAAAACCCCGACCCGGTTCCGCCCCGCGCGTCTTTACGTCAGAACAGCATTTACCTATTGCCCAATTCGTTTACGATTGCGGCGCTCTTTTCCGCATTTTACGCCATTACCCAGGCCATGCACGGCCATTACGAAACGGCAGCGATTGCGGTGTTTATCGCCATGCTGCTTGATGGTATGGACGGTCGCGTTGCCCGCCTGACCAACTCCCAAAGCACGTTCGGCGAGCAGCTTGACAGCTTGGCCGACATGGTCAGCTTCGGCGTGGCGCCTGCCTTAATTGCCTATAAATGGCAACTTTGGCAATTCGGAAAAATCGGTTATTCGGTGGCATTTATCTATTGCGCCTGCGCAGCCTTACGTCTGGCTTTGTTCAACACCTTAATCGGCAAAGTGGATAAACGCTGGTTTATCGGCATTCCGAGTCCGACCGCCGCCGCGCTGATTGTCGGCCTGATTTGGGTGAACCACAGCGTCGAACGTTTCCCCGGCGTGCATTGGTGGGCGCTGGGCATTACTCTGTTTGCCGGTTTGTCGATGATTGCGCAGATTCCGTTTTGGAGCTTCAAAGAAATCAATATCCGCCGCAAAGTGCCGTTTATGGGCATGGTGTCAGCCGTGTTGGTTTTGCTGCTGGTAACCTGGGAGCCGTCGCTGGTTTTATTCTTATTCTTCTTCGGCTACAGCCTGTCGGGCTATCTTGTAGCGGCGCGCCGTTGGTTGCGCAAACGCCGCCACAAAACCGTTTAAATCCCCATGAACAGTCTTGATGTGATTCTCGCACTACCGGCCGGTGGCAGCGCGGCCGGTTTTTTGGCCGGTCTGTTTGGCGTCGGCGGCGGCACGATTATCGTGCCGATTGTTTTGTGGGTATTGCACCTGCAATACGACGAACACCCTTAACACCCAGCATTCGGCCATCAGTTCATCGTTTGCAGTGATGGTGTTCACCACCTTATCCAGCATGTATGTGTAACACAAAAAATGCTCTATCGACTGGCCGACGGTTTGCAAAATATCGCCCTGTATGATTGGCGGCGTATTCATCGGCGCAGCTTCAGCCAAATTTATCCCTACTTACGGACTGCAAATATTCTTTATCGTATTCATCACACTGATTGCGTTGCGTATGCTGATGAACAGCAAAACCGTGCCTTCGAGCCACCTAGACTCAGCGGCGTGGGCATGATTTTCGGCACGGCATCAAGTTGGGCCGGAGTGGGCGGCGGTTCGCTGTCAGTTCCGTTTTTAATGTATTGCAATATGCCCGCACACCGTGCTATCGGCACCTCCAGCGGTCTGGCATGGCCGGTTGCCGCGGCAGGTACGATAGGTTATTTGGCAGCTGGCTGGCAGATTAACCGTTTGCCCGAAGGCCCACTGGCTTTGTCTATCTGCCCTCAGTATTGGTGTTGAGCATTGCCACCATGCTGTTTGCACCGTTGGGCGTGAAACTCGCCCACAGGCTGCCTGCCGACAAATTGAAAAAGATTTTCGGCATATTGCTGCTGTTGGTTGCGCTGCGTATGCTGTGGAAATTATGGTAATTAAAAGGCCGTCTGAAACAAAATGTTTCAGACGGCCTTTTATAATAAATGACTAACCTCACATAAAAAATACCGCCAAACGCCACACCGCCCACGCAGCCACCAGCAAACCAGCCACTAAACGTACAGTACGGTTTTGCAGGAAAGCTTTCAACTGCGCAGCAAAAAAGCCCATTGCCAGCAAATTCGGCAACGTTCCCAGCGCAAAAGCCAACATATACAGGCCGCCATGCCACGCGCCGCCGCTGCCCAAAGCATACAGAGACGCGCTGTACACCAAGCCGCAAGGCAACCAGCCCCACAACATGCCCACAGCGAAACAAGCCGGAATCGAACGGATGGGCAAGAGCTTGTTCAGCCATGGGTTCAAACGTTTCCATACCGGCCGCCCCATCCTTTCGATTTTGACCGCCATGCCGGACAGACCTGCCAAATAAAGCCCCAGCAACAGCAGCAATACATTCGCCGCCACATATAAAATATTTTGCAGCCAACGCGTTTCATCCAGCAAAATCCCGATTTGACCGACCCAACCCAAAATCAAACCAATCAGCACATAGCTGCTCACGCGCCCCAAGTTCAACAGAATAATCAGCCCTGCCCGATTCAGATTCGGCGGCAGCTGCAACACAAACGCACTGCTCAAGCCACCGCACATACCCCCACAATGGCCACCGCCGAAAAAGCCGAGCAAAAAAAGGGTTAGGAAAGTGATTTCGTCGTACATGGTCGGGGTTATCGGTAAAGTTTCAGATTGTTATTGTAGCAATAATACAGAGCGGCTGCCTGCATTTGTAAAACAAGGTAATACAACCCTTGCCTGCTTGTATTTCAGCACGTTTCATATGATTATTGACCTATCCGGATTGACCGGATTTTTTTCAAAACACGTTTACAAAACACATTTAAAGGAGTGGATTTATGGGTTTGTTCAGTTTTATTAAAAACGCAGGCGAAAAACTGTTCGGTAAAGACGAAACCGAAGTAGCGGCACAGGCCGCAGCCAACGCGGATGATTTGAACACCAAAGCAGCGGCAGCCATCCAAACTTATATCGAGAAACAAAACTTGGGATTAACCGGCTTGGCAGTAGCCTTCGACGGTGCCACCGGCAAAGTAACCTTGAACGGCTCCGCCCCTTCACAAGAAGCAGCCGAAAAAGCGGTTTTGGCGGCAGGTAACGTAACCGGTGTTTCTGATGTCGACAACAACCTGCAATTCCCTGGCGAAGCGGCAGCGCAATATCATGACGTGGTAAGTGGCGATACTTTGTCTGCCATCGCGAAAAAATACTACGGCGATGCCAACCAATACATGAAAATCTTTGAAGCCAACAAGCCGATGTTGAGCCACCCTGACAAAATCTACGTAGGTCAAAAATTGCGCATTCCTGCCTAATGGATTGATTTCATGATAAAGGCCGTCTGAAAGTTCTTTCAGACGGCCTTTGTTTGACCCTTATTGATTATAGCGGCGGAAATATGCCCATTCTTCCGCCACCGTACCGTCCGGTAAATGGCACTCGCCATATTCACCGCCTCGGGCATCTTTTCTGATAACTGATTTACCGCCCTGCTTCACACAAAACTCAGAAGCCGGGTTGGCCATACCTTTCATAAATGGTTTGGGCTGGGCATTTTGGGTACAGGCAGTCAAAGCAGCAGCGGCCATCGCTGCCATCATAAAAATTTTCAACATTGCTTTCCTTTCAATCATCAGACAGGCCGTCTGAAAAAGCGTTATCCGTATATTTTATCCGGGCCGTTTATTTCAGACGGCCTTATTCCGCCCAGCGGGGTACTTTTGGAAATAAGCGATAGAAATTTGCCGTGGTATAGGCAGCCACTTTTTCTACCGTTTCACCACGCAATCGGGCGATAAATTCGGCGGTATGACGTACATAAGCAGGTTCGTTGCGCTTGCCGCGTTTAGGCACAGGGGCAAGAAACGGTGCGTCGGTTTCTACCAGCATGCGGTCTTTCGGCACATATTTCGCTGCTTCCTGAATCTGCAGCGCGTTTTTAAAGGTCACAATCCCGGAAAACGAAATATACAGCCCCAAATCCAATGCCTTTTTAGCAAAGGCCATGTCTTCAGTAAAGCAATGAATCACGCCGGAATTGGTTTGGCATTCTTTTAAAATGCACAGCGTGTCTTCCCCGGCAGCGCGGGTGTGCACAATCACCGGCAGAGAAGTTTCGTTGGCCGCTCGGATATGGTCGGCAAACCGCTGATGCTGCCAAGCCAAACCGCCTTTACACCAATGATAATCCAAGCCGGTTTCGCCAATACCGACCACTTTCGGATGTTGTGCCCGCACCACCATTTCGGCCACCGTAAATTCTTCCGCTTCTTCGCTGTCGGGATGCACGCCGATGGTGCAGAAAATCTGCTCATATGCTTGGGCAATGGCAAACACTTCTTCAAAACTTGGTTTGCTTACGCTGATGGCCAAGGCTTGCCTGACGTCTTGCCCGGCCATATTGGCCAACACTTCCGGCAGGCGTCCGCTCAGGCCTTCAAAATTCAGATGGCAATGTGAATCAATCAGTTGCATAAAATCAAAGGTTGCAATTAAAGGGTAAAGGTGGCGCGGTCGCTGCGCAATGCGTTGCCCAGTTCGGCTTCGATAACGGTTTTGGTTTGCAGACAATTTTCATGTGATGAAAATGCCAAGCCGATGCCTTTGGGGCGGTTGGCCGAGGTTCGCGCCGGATTAATCCAAGCCACTTTGGTAGGTAAATAAAGCTTGGGTTGATCGGCGATTTCCACCGCCAGTAAAATATCTTCGCCCAGCGAAAACACGTCATCGGTCGGCACAAACAAGCCGCCGTGTTCGAAAAACGGCATATAGCAGTTGTAAAGGGTATTTTTTTCTTTTAATTTCAAAGCCATCATCTTGGCTGGAATTTCTTTATTGCTCATTGGGTGACCTTATTTATTTTGCCAAAAATTAAGATATTCAATCAGGAGGTATTCAAGCTGCATTTTAACACTCAAAGTATGATGCCCGTAAGGGCTGAGTCGGTTCAGACGGCTTGTGAGTGCAAATAATCGATGCGGTTCGGTTTTAGCGGCGACTCGCGCCGATTGCGCCAAAAAATCAGGATAGTAAAGCGGTGACATGTTTTGCTGCGCCAAGCCGACGTCAATCAGCCATTTTTGCAGCCAGTCGGTTACAATGGCCAACGGCTGATTTTGCTTGTCGAATGCCGCCGCATAATCCAACATCGCCAATAATCGCGGTACGGCCAGTATATTGAGCAAGTCTTTACGCAAATCGTCCAATTCGGGCGTGATATCAAACAAAGGCGCGCCACTGTGAAAGGCGAGTAAAGATGCGGCATTGTCCACGCCCTGCCCTTGCAGATAAGCCAAGGCTTCGTCGCGGCCCGGCGCGGGCAACACCATTTGACGGCAACGGCTTTTAATCGTCGGCAACAGCTTGTCGCGTGCGTGCGTTACCAGCAGGAAAACCACATGCTGCGGCGGCTCTTCCAATACTTTGAGCAAACCGTTGGCGGCCTGAAGATTCATGCTTTCAGCCGGATGCACCAGCACCACACGCCGCCCGCCGCGCACCGCTGTGAGATAAATATTCTCGACAATAGCGCGCACGGCATCAATTTTAATCTGCAACAATTTGCGCCCGACGCTGCCGTCTTGCGGTATTTCGGGCACGAGTTCGTAAAAATCGGGATGGCTGCTTTGCGAAAACAAATGACACGAAGCACATTCGCCGCACGGCCGATGGTGTTCAGACGGCCTTTCACACAGCAACGCCTGCGCCACATAACGCGCGAAGGCGGTTTTACCGGTATTTTCCTTGCCGGCAAACAACCAGGCATTGGGCTGGTTTTGCCAATATGCAGCAAGCTGCTGCCATTTTTGCTGGTGCCACGGATAAATCATGCGCTTGAAAATCAGGGGGGGGGGAGAATAAAGGCTTATTATACAGACAAACGGTTAAGGCCGTCTGAAAAAAGTTGATTATTACAAGATGTTCAGACGGCATTGAAGACTTTTGCACAATTCAGCCAAAACCGACAAAACGGTATCCGTTACCATCGGGCTGCGAACCGGTAATGACAGCATGATTTTACAAAAAATCCGGCATAAACACAGCACCGGATAACCGAAGGCCGTCTGAATGTTTCAGACGGCCTTCGGTTATTTCTTTTTCAAAAGAAAACGGGGTTCGCGTTTAATCAGATAAATCATCAGCAACACATTACCCAAGGCCACAATCAGATACAGCAAAGTAATGCTTTCAAACAGCATCAGCAACACGGCGCTGAGTATGGCGGCGGTGACCATAAAAATGCCGTTGACAATATTATTCGCGGCCACGGCATGCGCGCGGAAGGTTTCGCTGGAGGCCGTCTGAAGCCATGTGTAAAGCGGCACGGAAAAGAAGCCGCCGAAACAGCCGATGGCAGTCATCACCAACATCACGGGATAAGCATTGGTTTGTGATAAAAACCACCAAATACCGTTAAGCCCGGAAAACCGCTGCCCGTGTGTGAGCCACACCAGCAATAAGCCGCTGACGGTCAGGCCAGCGGTGCCGACGGTAACCAGCCCTAAGCGCAAGTGTTCGTGACTGAGTTTGGCGCACAAAACCGAGCCGGCGGCAATACCGATGGAAAACAGCGCAAGCATCAGGTTAAACACATTATCATCGCCGCCAAGGTGGATTTGGGTAAAGGTCGGCAATTGGGTAGTATAAACCGAGCCGGCAAACCAAAACCATGAAATGCCGATAATCGCGGTGAACACGGATTTTTGCACCACGGTTTCGCGCATCAAATCCATCGTACCTTTGATGATGTTGGGCTCGATTTCGGTATCCGGCGCTTTGGCCGGAACCGGCGGCATAAACCAGCTGCTCAGGGTGCCGCAGACGGCGACAACCATTACCACCATGCCGACGGTGTGCGGCGGAATGCCTGCCAAGGATGTACCCAAAATTTGGCCGAACAAAATGGCGATAAACGTACCCGATTCAATCAGACTGTTGCCCATCAGTAATTCTTTATCGTTCAGATAATCGGGCAAAATGGCGTATTTCAAGGGACCGAACAAGGTTGATTGGGCGCCCATACAAAACAGGCAAAACAGCAACAGCGGCGCCGACTGAATGTAAAAGCCGTAGGCTGCCACGCTCATGACGATGATTTCCAAGAATTTAATCCGGCACGCCAACACGGCTTTGTCGAAGCGGTTGCACAATTGGCCGGACAATGCGGAAAACATGAAATAAGGCAAGATAAACAGCAACGCGCCCAAATTCAGCATTTGGCTGGCCGGAATCAAATCGTTATTGCCCAGGCCGTAAAAGCTGATCATTACAAACAGCGTGGTTTTGAAAATATTGTCGTTAAACGCACCGAGAAACTGCGTACCGAACAAAGGTGCAAAACGGCGGCTGATTTTGAAATCAAGATCGTCTTTTTTTACACTCATTTGGCTTCATCTTTGGCTGGGTCTTGTTCTTTTTCAAGCAGTTTGTCAGTGGAATCGTCGTCCATCAGAATGCGGTGGGCCGGTCCTTCCAAATCATCAAACTGGCCGTGCCTGCCCGACCACCAGAAAAAATAGCCGATGACAAATGCCAAAATGATGCTGATCGGCACCAAAATAAACATACTTTCCATTACATCATTCCTGTTAAATCGTTTAAAACCAGCATTTGGCCGGACAAAGTCAGGTATTCGTTGCGGATGGTGCCGATATTTTCTTCCCCGGCAAAGAGTTCGACGCGGTCTTTTTCTACGCGCCAAAACAGCGGTTCGACCGCGTCCTGCCAAGCTTGTAAAGCATTTAGAGCGGCTCGGCAGGCAGGCGCGTGTTCGCTTTGCAGCTTGATGGCAAAACGCCCGCTTTGCGGCTGTGCTTCGGATTCGTTGTCGGCCAGCATGATGAAAAAGCCCAAATACCCACCTTCTTGAGTATGAATACTGAAATAATGCATGGTCTTATCTTTAAAAATAAAAAATAAGGGGCTGTCCCAGATAACCAGGATAAATTACGTTTTACCTGGTTCCCAAAGTGCTCAATTGCGTTAATGTGGTTTTGTCGTCCGGCAAAATGCGTGCTGTGGTTCATGCGAAAATGTCAAAATTCATTTACGTCCAGGGCGTGTGATCATTTCGTCTGTGTCGCCGATTTTCGAGCAGAAAAGCGGTATTCGGGTCGATACTCAAAGGAAGCGGTTTGACACGCCGCGCCGGAAAAACCGGCCGGCACGGCAAGGTCGGACACTTTGCGTGTATTTCCAACGCAGCAGACGGGTTTTCTGCCGGAAAGAGCCGCATGATGAAATGAGGACACGCCCTAATTGAGCAGTTTTTCTTGCTGTTACACCTGCAACAAACAGTTCAATGGGTTTATTTTGTTGGTGCCGGCTTAGACAGCTTTTATGCATAGGGATAGCTCTAACTTAATTTGAATTTCCCCAGTTATCTGGGACAGCCCCTTAAAATAAATAAAAAGCCGTCTTAACGGCAAATCATCCGCTGTCTGTTTGTTTCAGACGGCTTCTTATCTTAGCATCTTTTTGCCGCAAACAGTTTACCGCTGCTACCCGTTTGACAAATCAAGTCTGGACCGCATCAAGATAATCAGCTTGCGGCATTGACTTTTTATATCGAATAGACTAGCCTTTGAATGTTTTTATTAACCTGTTTCAGACGGCTTCCCCACGATTTTTCGGCAATCTTGCCACAGGCCTTCTGAAAACATTTAGGAGTCTACGGATGTCTCAAAAATTGATTTTGGTTTTAAACTGCGGCAGTTCATCGTTAAAAGGTGCTGTTTTGGATAACGACAGCGGCGACGTGTTGCTGAGCTGCCTGGCTGAAAAGCTGGGTTTGCCGGATGCCTACATCACCTTCAAATTCAACGGCGAAAAACACAAAGTCGAATTAGCGGTCAACCCGAACCACACCGGCGCGGTTGAAGCCTTGATGGAAGAATTGAAATCACACGGTTTTGACAGCCAAATCGGCGCCATCGGCCACCGCATTGTCAGCGGCGGCGAAGAATACAGCGAATCTACTTTGATTACCGAAGACGTAATTGCCGGCATCGAAAAATGCATCCCATTGGCTCCGTTGCACAACCCTGCCAACTTGTTGGGCGTGCACGCCGCACAAAACATTTTCAAAGGCCTGCCGAATGTGGCCGTATTCGACACCGCGTTCCACCAAACCATGCCGGAGCGCGCCTACATGTATGCCGTACCGCGCGAGTTGTACAGCAAATACGGTCTGCGCCGTTACGGTTTCCACGGCACCAGCTACCGCTATGTATCTGACGAAGCCGCACGCTTCTTGGGCAAAGACAAAAACGATTTGCGCATGGTGATTGCCCACTTGGGTAACGGCGCATCGATTGCTGCCATTGCCAACGGCGTATGCCAAGACACCAGCATGGGCTTGACTCCATTGGAAGGCTTGGTGATGGGGACACGTTCAGGCGATATCGACCCTGCCGTATTCGGTTTCTTGGCGGAAAACGCCAACATGACCATCACACAAGTGACTGACATGTTGAACAAAAAATCAGGCTTGTTGGGCTTGTCCGAATTGTCGAGCGACTGCCGAACCATCGAAGAAGAAGCAGCCAACGGCCATTCAGGTGCCGTATTGGCCTTGGAAGTCTTCTGCTACCGCTTGGCCAAATACGTCGGCAGCATGGCTGTCGCTGCCGGCGGTTTGGACGTCTTGGCCTTCACTGGCGGTATCGGCGAAAACTCCGAGTTGATTCGCAGCAAAGTATTGGGTTACTTGGGCTTCTTGGGTCTGAACGTAGATCAAGATGCCAACTTGGCCGCACGCTTCGGCAATGCCGGCGTGATTACCACTGCCGACAGCAAAGCCGTTGCCGTGGTGATTCCGACCAACGAAGAATTGATGATTGCACACGATACTGCACGTTTGAGCGGTTTGTAATTTGTAATTTATCCATGTAAAAAACCCTGTTGATATCAACAGGGTTTTTATATTCGGCGTAATCGGGCTTGTTTGCTTTAAAGCTGATTTTACGATAACAAAAAAAGAAGCCGTCTTTCAAGCGGCGCGATACAGGCTTCATCACCAGCTTTTCAGACGGCCTTTGCGTTTTCCGTAATCATTTTAGGGAGATAATCGGATTTTTAAATCCTGTTATTGTTGTGATTTGGCAGGGTTCGTATTTCTTTTTTTATTCTATAGCGCCACCACCATCCGAAGATGGTGATGACGTTTTCCCGCAATTTAATTGCTGAGTGTTGCAACGGTTTCCCGTTTTACTACTTCCACGTAATATGTTTGTTTTTTATGAAGAAACCCAACAGGTTGCCGTCATTTTTCTGCGTACTGTTTTGTTTCTTAATAATCAAATTAGCAACTTTTGTGCCAAAAATTTAAAATTATTAAAATAAATTAATAACTCAATAATTTATATATAAAAAAATATATAAATATTCATCAATCATTCAAAACGGATGTCGAATTGATGACGACTCCGCCGGCAATATGCCCTTTTTCGTCATCTTTTTGTTACCCATGACAGGCACAATGTTACTTTTTTTGACACATGACAGAATTTGTCACTTTGAAAAGCCTTTTCCAAAAATATAGTAACGAATAATATTTCACCAACCAAACTGCCCCATCCTATTAAAAAATCGTTAAATACATGATTCAATTATATAATTTAACCAATAAGCCATCACCATGCTTTCATGGCAAAATCAATTCCATCATCAAGCAATTTTTTCGTTTGCTTTGCAGCAAATTTTCTTATTCACCAAAAAGATAGAGTATTGCACCATCAATAGTATTTACATTAATTAACATTTTAACGATGCGAATACGCACCCGGATTTTTCAGGGTGTTTTTTCTTTACTTCGGTTTAGGTTACCTACATTAAACGGTTCGGGGCAGGTTCGGGTATATTGGTGTAATTCAGGCCCGGGATTGAGGGTGTAGAAAATAAACATGATTAAAGCCCCCTTCACTTGGCATTAAGTTAAAAGGGCTTTACGTTGATTAAAAATGCCCCTTGAATAGGGTGTAATAAATCAAACACGTGCGTCAAATGATAAGTAAGGCACACCGTAGGTCGGGTTGTTTAGTACCACATAAAGCCTGCCTTCACGTGCTGCTTGCGGATTTTGCTTAACGGCGTGCGGACGGCATTGTGTTTATTACTTTTAAGATGCAAATTGCTCTACCATGATATTTCTCTATAAATATAACCTTTTTCTTCTCGCATACATTCTGAATATGATTTAATTTTCTCATGTCCTATTATAGTCCGATTATATTTATTACGAATAGGTTCATAAATATTCCCATGTTTGTCGGGTATGTCCTCTGCATCTGCACCAAGGCAATATTTTATGTCCGTCATTTTTTGTTCCGAACTAACTCCTTCTTTACTATAAAATTCAATATCAGGAGCATAGCTAATGCAAGGGATAACTGGTATTGGCGAAAAACATCCGTTACAAGCAGATAATAATACGAGGGAGAACGTGCCTAATATTATATTTTTCATTTTATGCCTCAATGATAGATTGTTTGGAATATATCGGAGGATAAAAGATCCGATAGTGAGGATGGTGTTGAAAACGGAATGGCAAGAATGGTAATTACTTCTGCTGCATATTTTGCCGGAGTAGAAGGTTCGCGTGTGGCATTACCTTTGTTACCATACTTCCTTGTAAACATATCCTTTTCTTTCTGTCATGCATTCATTAAATTTCCTTATCACCTCTCTTGAATAATTGAAGTCATTATATTTTTTTCGTATAGGTTCAAAAATATAATTCTGTTTGTCTGGGATTTGTTCTGCGTCTGTACCTAGACAATATTTAATATCAGCCATTCGCTGTTCGGGACTTACATCTTTAATATATGAATCGACATCAGAGCGTTGGTCTGAATTACAAGGAACAACCGGCATTGGAGAAAAACAACCATTGCACGCTGCTAATGACAGGCAGAATAATGTGCTTAATACTATTTTTTTCATTATACGTCTCACCGGAATAGTACTTGAAGCGCATCGGAAGATAAGATATCCGATAATGCAAACGGTGTAGCAACAGGGATTGCAATAACTGTAATTACTTCGGCAGCAATATCAGCCAGTTTTCCGTTGTCTCGCGTAGCATTACCTTTATCGCCATAAAATCCCCATATTTGTCCTCCTGAAAAATCATGCGTTCCGGCGTATCCCTCAACGACAAAATCAAACAAACTGCCTATTGTGTAAGGTATCCCGAAAAATTGTCCTTGTTCTGATTGAAAGCCGCCGGTTGCTCCGTACAAATCACTGGCTCTATTATTTTTATCAGGATTAATAGCATCATCCAAAGTCACCAAGTGTCTATCTTTTTCTTCTTTCCCACCTGTATAAAAATAAGAGTCGTCTGATTGTTTAACACAGCGCTCCATATTTATCCCGCAAATAATATCCACATTCACCCTCGTCCCGCCAAGTTTCACCCCGTCAAAGTAAGCGCTGTCGTATTCGACGTTGCCGACGGTGGTCGTGCCGTCGGTGATTACGGGCGATTGGCGTGAATTATCCAACGTTTGTTTGCGCATCCACGTGGCTGCCAGTTGCAACCCGCCTTGGCTGAGTGCCGAACCGGGCGAGCCGGATATTGCGCCCACCACTGTTTCTGCCAAACGCTTCTGATATTGCAGGGTGTAGAGCTCTTCATAAAGCGCTTCTTTTTCCTCTTTGCTTTGCGCCAGATTGATTTTGTCGCGTAGTTCGGCTTGGCGCGGCAGGATGTATGCGTTGATAGCAGAGAAAGCGTTTTCACGAAATTCCCGGCTGACTTCGACTTGCAAATCAAGATCTTTTTGTACGGCATCGCGATCAAAACGGTTTTGCAGTGCACCGCTGTGGACGGCAGCCTCTTCCGTACTTACGGTGGTGAAAAGCGCTTCTGCTGCTGTTTTTCCATCTATGCCGTAAAGCGCTTGTTGCGCGGCGTTATCACGGATATGGATATTCGCCGTATTGATGCCGCTGCGGGTGATGCTGTTTTGGCTATCGTCCGCCTCACCGAAACCGGCTGATGTACCGAGACCGATGGCAGTATTTTCGTTCAGCATGATTTTGCTTGAGCTATTTTGATTACCCACATTCATCAACGTTTATTTCGGCTTGCGATATACATCATGACACGATTTGCAGCTTGCGCCCACTTCGCCGTAAGCGGCTTTGACGGTTTCCAGATTACCGCCTTGTGCGGCTTCGTTGAGCTTGGCAACGGCGGCATGGAATTTTTCTTCTTCGGCTTTGAACTTGGCTTCATCTTCCCAAATCACCGGCAGCGCATCGCCGTTGCCTTGCGGATCGGATTGGAAGTGTTCGAACGGCTTTTTGCTGCTTTCGGCAAATTTGACGGCATTGGCTTTAAAAGTATCGGTAACGTATGTTTCTTCGCCTTTCACCATTTTGCCCATACTCATGAATTCCGGCATCATCGATTTGAATGCGGCGGTGCGCTCTTCCGAGATGGCGCCTTTCGGTTCGGCAGGTGCGCCGCCGCAAGCGGAAAGGGCGAAAGCGGTGGTGGCCGATAAAATCAGGGAGGTTTTGATTTTCATGGTATGTCCTTGTGGTATGATTGTTCTGATGAAAGGCGGTGAGGCCGTCTGAAAAATAAGATGATGCAATCATACCTGAAACCGTGTGAAAAACGAAAGGAAACAGTATGGCGATTTTGATTACTGGTGCTTCGGCCGGATTCGGCGAGGCGATATGCCGCAGTTTTGTGGGAGCAGGATACCATGTCATCGGTGCGGCGCGCCGTTTGGATAAATTACAGACATTGGCCGATGAATTAGGCGGCCAGTTTTACGCTCTGGAAATGGACGTATCGAAAACCGAATCCATCCGCAACGCGCTCGACAGCCTACCGGAAAATTTCAGCGAAATCGACTGCCTTATTAATAACGCCGGTTTGGCCTTAGGCTTGGACAATGCCGATAAAGCCGATTTCGGCGATTGGGAAACCATGATTCAAACCAACATCATCGGCCTGACCTTTCTCACGCGTCAAGTGTTGCCGCAGATGGTGGCACGCAATCAGGGCTACATCATAAATTTAGGTTCGATTGCCGGCACTTACCCTTATCCGGGCGGTAATGTTTACGGCGCGACCAAGGCGTTTGTGCGCCAGTTCAGCCTGAATCTGCGTGCCGATTTGGCAGGTAAAAACATCCGCGTGACCAACATCGAGCCGGGCTTGTGCGGCGATACTGAGTTTTCCAATGTGCGCTTTAAAGGCGATAACGAACGCGTATCCGATTTGTATAAAAACGTGCAGTTT
>NZ_PXYY01000200.1 GCF_003013245.1 Neisseria iguanae | reverse complement strand
CGGTTTTAACATGATGTTTGAACGGCTTTAAAGCCCGGGTAATGACTCCTGCAACATATCCGGCTTTGAGTTTTTGATTTTTCTGATGATGGCGAATTTGGTTACCCGGCCAACGGCAACCGGCAGCCCGTTCTTTTGCGCTTTGCCGGCGATGGTATCCGTCTCGAAACCGCCGGCATGCTTTTTCCCGCCGACGATGGCCGGGCGCTCTTCCATGCCGGGCACTTTTCCTTTGTTCCATAAACCGCTTCCGTATGTTCTGCGGTAGGGTTTGGGGATGATGCGCAGGTGGCACCGTTTTGACGGTCGCGGTGCGGGAAGCGGTAAATGGTGTCGTGCTTACGCAAATGGGCGCAAACCTGTTCGGGGCTGTATTTTTGGGCAACCAACGCTGCTGCGGCCTGTTTGGCGGTATCGGTTATTTTTCGGGCGGTTGCTTTTGCCTTCTCTGCTTCGCTATGTTTCTGCACCTGCCGGCAGCAGTATGTTCCGTTGGCTGT
>NZ_PXYY01000020.1 GCF_003013245.1 Neisseria iguanae | reverse complement strand
GAAAGAGAAACCGGCCAACACGAATTTTTCCAGTTCGGGGTGTTGCGCGCGCGCGTAGTCGATGACGCAAATACAGTCGTCGGTTTCGCCTTTACCGTAATCGTGTTCGCCGCCGCTGTTGCCTACGTTGCCGAAAACGCGTTATGTCATGGAACAGCGTTTCGGGACGCTGCGCCGTACATTCCATCCAACCGTGCTTCTTATTTCAGGCTGCTAACAGTAATGGCGCAAAGCCGTTTAAAGGCGGTTTGTGCCAACCTAACTAAAGTCTGCCAGCAGGCTCCGTGTGCCTGCTGCGGCCTGAAAGGGTAAAATACGCCCTGAAGACAGGGAACACGAGGGCGGTAGGGCGTTGGACATGAGAAAGAAAGCCTACTTAATGACCTAAGTCAGCTTTTTTGATTAAGGCTTTGCAAAGGGCTCTGGCCTGTTACTGTTAAGATGACAGATCTGTCTGAAAACAATATTCAATATTTTAAAGAGCAGGAAATCCTTTGCTCTTTTATTCTTTATATCAGAAACCGGTGCTGATTAAATAGCTTGTGTACGCCACATACGAACTCAGTAAAATAAAGCCTTTCAGACGGCCTACCTGACCTGCGCTGCCTTTATCCAGACAGAGCACAAACAGCAATACGGTCAAGCCCGACATGACAGCAACGTCGCGGGTCAGGATTTCCGGCGCGACACCCATCGGATGGATGACCGAAGCCAAACCGACAACGGATAAGGTGTTGAACAAGTTGGAGCCAACCACATTGCCGATGGCGATGTCGTGTTCGCCCTTACGTGCAGCGGCAATGGAAGAAGCCAATTCCGGCAATGATGTACCGATGGCAACGACGGTCAAACCGATAATCAAATCGCTCACACCCATGCTTTGGGCCACGGTGACGGCTCCCCACACAAGCAGGCGTGAGCTCAATACCAACACCACTAAACCGTACACCAGCCAAAACAGACCTTTTTTCGGAGATATTTGGCTGCTTTCTAATTCATCGGAAAGGTCTTCCACGATGTTATCGGCGCCTTTCAGGTTGTTTTTCACCGTCCAGCCCATATAGCCGAGTAAGACCAGCAACAATATCATGCCGTCCATCAGGCTCAGATAGCCGTCAAGCAATTGGAATGCTGCCAATGCGGTCATCACCAGCAACACCGGCATTTCGGTTGCCACAATTTGTTTTTGCACCATAATCGGGCTGATCAGGGCAGTAATACCCAAAATCAGGGCGATGTTGGTGATGTTGGAACCGTAGGCGTTGCCCAATGCAATACCGGGGCTGCCGTCTAAGGCGGACATCACGGAGACGACCATTTCCGGAACGGATGTACCGAAGCCGACGATAACCATACCGATTAACAACGGCGACATGCCGAAATGGCGGGCAGTGGCGGCCGCACCGTCAATAAAACGGTCGGAACTCCAGACCAGCAAGACAAGGCCGACGATGATGGCAATGATAGCGTAAAGCATTATTTACCTTATGTTTGGCATGTTTTGAAAGGAGGCTATTGTAGCAGCTTTCCTAAGCTTGCCAAGGTGGTGCAGAGACTTGTTTGAAAAATTGACACACCGAGATGGTATCCAGGTTCCAGACAGCATAATATTTTTATTTTTAACTATTTTCTTTTAATTTATCCTGAAAATTTAAAAATTTTTGATGATTCTTACCTTATGCCATCTATTCTCGGCACCTTCCATGCTTAATCGGCAATCGATACGGGCAAATGCTGCAATCCGCATAACAGCTTTGTTACAATCAGCCATTATTTTTCATTTCCGATACATTATGAATGCTTCTGCTTCTTGGTCATCCAAACTGGGCTTTATTCTTTCTGCCGCCGGTTCGGCAATTGGTCTGGGCGCAATTTGGAAATTCCCCTACACCGCAGGTACCAACGGCGGTGCGGTGTTCTTTTTACTGTTTTTGCTGTTTACCGTTTTGGTTGCTCTACCAGTACAACTGGCGGAGTTTTACATCGGCCGCACCAGTGGTAAAAACGCAGTTGATGCGTTCAAAACCCTTGCTCCCGACTCGCAATGGCCTTGGGTCGGCCGCATGGGTGTGGCAGCGTGTTTTGTGCTGCTGTCGTTTTACAGCGTGGTCGGCGGCTGGGTATTGGATTATGTGGCGCATGCGTTTACCGGCCAAATCCACCCTGATGCCGACTTTGAAGCCTTGTTCGGCGCCACCATCGCCAACCCTTGGAGCGTATTGTTTTACCAAGGATTATTCATGCTGATGACGGTTTGGGTGGTCAAAGGCGGTATTTCAGACGGCATTGAAAAAGCCAACCGCTATCTGATGCCGGCGTTGTTTGTGTTGTTCATTTTATTGGCCGTGCGCTCGATGACGCTGCCCAACGCCACGCGGGGCGTATCGTTTTTGCTCGAGCCAGATTGGTCTTACTTTACGCCGCAAACCATGCTGATGGCGTTAGGGCAGGCGTTTTTTGCCTTGAGTATCGGCGTATCGACCATGATTACCTATGCGTCTTATCTGAGTAAAAAGCAAGATTTGTTCCGCTCGGGCAACAGCATTATGTGGATGAACTTATTAGTATCGTTGCTGGCAGGCTTGGTCATTTTTCCGGCAGTTTTTGCGTTCGGGTTTGAACCGTCGCAAGGTCCGGGTTTAATCTTTATCGTGTTGCCTGCGGTGTTTATGAAAATTCCGTTCGGTACCGCCTTATTCGCCGTGTTTATGCTCTTGGTGGTATTCGCCACTCTCACCTCTGCATTCTCCATGCTGGAAACCGTGATTGCGGCGACCATCCGCCAAGACGAACACAAACGCAAAAACCACACTTGGCTTATCGGTATCGCCATTTTCATCGTCGGTATTCCGTCCGCCTTGTCGTTTGGCGTGTTAGGTGAATTTAAAGTATTCGGTAAAACCGTTTTTGATTTGTGGGATTACATGATTTCCGCCGTCATCATGCCGATTGGCGCGTTAAGCGTCGCAATTTTTACCGGCTGGGTGCGCAACAAACAATCGGTGTTGGAAAACATCAGCGAAGGCAGCACCGTACCGAAAACCTTAATCCATTTGTGGCTCAACATTCTACGTTTCTTGGCACCGATTGCCATCATCATTGTATTCATCAATACACTGGGTTGGATTTAGGGCAGAACAAATACTGTTGACACGGTATTCATCCCAAAGGCCGTCTGAAAAAATTTCTTTTTCAGACGGCCTTCCTAGTATTATTTTGATATTCTTTCAGGATCAAAATACTCGATTTTCTTTAATTTATCCTCTGATATTCACTGCATATATTGCCGAAATAACTCGATACCTTCTAACAATATAACGTTTCTCGTGTATAAACCGATATCTTATTTATAAACTTATAAACCATTTCCTTTGCTTGATTATTGATACCGGATGCCCCCGATGACGGCACAGGAAAACCATCTGATGATTCTTGCCATCGGCATTTTCCTTACACACTTTAATTAAGGAGTTTTGTCATCTCTTGCCATTACTCCCGTCATCAAGAATTTTTTAAGCCTTCTGTTTCAAGCGGCCTTTATTCTACTAATTACATTAAAAATTATTTCGATACAGATGAATAAGCTATTTAGTTAAAATATTAACCGCTAAAATCAGTACTCTGAAATATTACTCCAAATGAATTAAAATTATGAAGGAATTACAATAATTTGTATATTAATATACATCCAAACACATTTTCCAAAACATATCACACCCTCCTTTATCCTGCCGCCCCAATTGCGGTCATCCGCCTGATAATTTAAAAATGAATATTACCCACCCACTTTCTTTATTGGTTGCAACAGCCGGTTTGTCTGTGCCTGATGTTTCTTATGCTCAAAATATCGATGCCGAACGTGAGCGTTGGGTCGTCCACTCACGAGCCAGCGAAGCACAACACCTCGAAGCAGTTGAAGCTTTGCAGCAGCTTTATCGCGAAACCAACAATCAGGCCGTGCGCGCCGATTTGATCGCTTTACTCATACGCGGTGGCAGACGCGATGAAGCCTTGGCGGTGTGCGCCGATTGTCAGCCGTCCGAATTGGCGGCTGACGAATTGGAAAATTTGGCCAAAGCCGCCCGCGACACAAAAAAATTCGATCTTGCCACTAACTTTTACCGCTCGCTGCAAACCCGATTTCCGCAACAAAAAATCGGCTTTCTCGGCGGTGCATTGGTTGCTGCCGACCAAGGTCGGCAACAGCAAGCCGCTGCACACATTGGAGAATACCGACGCCGCTTCGGCAATGATGTCGACATTCAGTCGGCAGCCGATTATCTGAACAGGCAAACCCAATCGCAAACCGAGCAATTAAGCATTTTGGGCAAACGCATGGACGCAGAAGCCGATAAAGAGACTGTTTTACAGACCTACCGCTTAGCCGCCAAAATGCAGGCATATCCGGTACAAGAGCGTTTGCTCAAAGAATTTCCCCAATACTTTACCCGCGCCGACCATCTGTGGGTACGCAAAAACGAAGCCGCTTCACGCCTGCGCGGTGCATTACAGACTTACGATCAGGATCAGCTGAAGCAAGCCTATCGCGAGCTGACCGACATTATGAACACTACCGAATTTGGCAGCGACCTGCACACCAGTGCCTTGCGTGACCGTTTGGCTGCTTCTACCGCCATCGGCAAACCGGAAGAAGCCGTAAGCGATTACCGCCGCTTGGCTAAATTGGGTAAGCAGCCCGCTTATGTGGAAGCTAATTACGCCAAAGCCTTAACCGAAACCTCCAGCCCGCACAAAGCCAGCAAAATCTATCAGGCCGCGGCCGACCGTGAAATGGCCGAAAAAAACCATGTCAGCGATCAATTGAACGAATCGTTAATCGGTTCTTATGCCGATTTGGGTTACTACGACAAAGCGCGTGCACAAATCCCGAATTGGCATACCGACCGTACCAAACTCGATTTCACCCGAACCGTACACATCGACAACCCGTATTATAACAAACAGTATTTTTGGAATGCGCGTTTGGATGCATGGGGTGGTGACATCAATAAAGCCATCAAAGGAATGGATGCGTGGATTGCCGACCATCCGGCTGACCCGTGGGCACAAGTTTTGCGCGGCGAATTGGCCTACTGGAACGGCCATGAAGAAAAAGCTCAGATGTGGTTTACCCGTGCGCAGGAATTTTTATCACCTGAATCGCAAGACTGGGTGAAAAGCAAAATTGCTTCCATGCAGATGGCCAGCGGTAATTGGCGCGAAGTCGATCAAACCGTACAAAGCGTCAGCCGCGACAATTTAAGCTACGAAGGCTTTTTCAGAGATTACGACCAGGCACGCGCACCGGCTTTGAGCGTCAACGCCAATGCCATGAAAGCCACATCGCCGTCTGAAAAAACCGAATGGGGGCAAAACGCCACGCTGTATAGCCAACGCAGCGCCAAAGGCCACCGCGCTTATGTGGCCGAGCAAACCACTTATGTACCCAACCACGGAAAACCGCTGCGTGCCGGGCGTGCTGGTGTCGGTGCAGAAATCAGCGCCTATCCGGCAACGTTTAACATTGAAGCCGGTCATGGCGTGAATTTGGATAAAAAAGCCTATGCCAAAGCCGGTATCAATTACCGTTTAAACAGCCGCTTGAGCCTGAACGCCAATGCTGCCTACAACAGCGCTAACACGCCGACCAAAGCCTTGAATCAGAATGTACACGCCAATGAATACAACATCGGTGCCAACTACACCCATTCCGAAAATCTGCGTTTCGGTGCCGGTGTCGGCGTGATGGATTTTGAAGACGGCAACATACGTAAAACCGCTTACGCATGGCTTTCCAACAATCTATACCAATACAACCGCTGGAAACTCTCCAGCTCGTTGTGGGCCGATTACAGCAACAACAAAGACATTGCGGCAGCGCATTACTACAACCCGAAAAACAGTAAAAGCCTGATT
Organism: Neisseria iguanae; assembly: GCF_003013245.1. Classification (GTDB taxonomy): domain Bacteria; phylum Pseudomonadota; class Gammaproteobacteria; order Burkholderiales; family Neisseriaceae; genus Neisseria; species Neisseria iguanae. Next base: position 25,237 of record NZ_PXYY01000020.1, on the reverse strand, counting down.
GGCACACTGGCCTTGGCCTACAACCAACCTTTCGACAACCGCATCAAATTGCAGCAAACCTTAAGTGCAGGTTTAGGCCGCTACTGGCAGGCGGGAGAAAACGCTGAAAACACTTGGCTGCTGAAATACGGCCACGATTGGCAGCTGGGCAGAAAACTCAGCGTCAACTACGAAATCGGCCGCCGCCAAGCCATATACGACGGAGTACCCGAATATCAAAACTTCGGCAACATCGGTTTGAATATGAAACTGAAATAAGCAATATTCCGACATCCATTAAAGAATACCGACATGAAACAACGCTTTTTATTCCCGCTTTTATGCGTCCTTGCCCTGCCTTCCGCATGGTCTGCAGTTGATGTGAAATACGGTGTGATTTGTTATCACGACGTTATCGACCAAAGCAAACCGTCGTTTTCCGCCAATATGCCGCAAAACGTGCGCCGCACCTACTTTCCTCAAACCATCACCGTCGAACGTTTGATGACGCATTTCAACTGGATGCATGACAACGGCTACACACCGGTAAGTTGGCAGCAGATTAAAGATGCCCGTGCCGGCAAAATCCAATTACCGGCCAAACCGGTCTTACTGACCTTTGATGACGGCTATGTCAGCTTCTATACCACCATTTATCCCGTTTTGCAGGCTTACAACTATCCGGCAGTGTACGGCTTGGTGACTTCATGGCTGGAAATACCTGCCGACGGGCACATCAATTACGGCGGCATCAAACTGCCGCGCTCGGCTTTCATCACCTGGGAACAAGTGCGCGAAATGCAGAAAAGCGGCTTGATTGAAATAGCGTCGCACACCCACGACATGCACCACGGCCAAACCGGCAATCCGGGCGGCTCGCAATTTGCTGCCGTCTTCCCCGGCAACTACCGCAACAAAAGCTATGAAACGCCGTCCGAATACCGCGCGCGCATCCGCAACGATTTGAAAAAATCGCGCGACATTATCCAGCAGCGCACCGGCATCGCGCCTGACGTTTTGGTTTGGCCATACGGCCAATTTACCGAAACCGCTGTTGAGATTGCCCGCGAATTGGGTTTCCACGACGACATGACCTTGAAGGATGAAAAACTCAGCAAAATCGGCGAGCAAAGCATCGGCCGCTCTTTGGTTGACCAAGAAACCTCGCTCAGCCATCTGAAATCGTATTTGGAAGACAAATATTTCGTGTTACCCAACGAGCGCGCCGTGTATGTGAAGTTAGACGATTTATACAATGCCGACCCCGTCAAGCAAAAGCAAAACTACGACAAACTGATTGAGCGCATGCGTTCATTGGGAACCAAAACCGTGTACCTGCAAGCCGTATCGGACGAAAACGGCGATGGCGCAGCAGACAGCGCGTATTTTCCCAACCGCCATCTGAAGCTGAAAGCCGATTTATTCAGCCAAGTATCATGGCAGCTCAACGGCCGCTCAGGCGTAGAAGTAAAAGCATGGATGCCTATGCTGGCATTTGATTTAGGCGACGGCTACGAATACCTGACCGATTCGCGCACAGGCCGTCCGAGTGTGCATGCGGTAAAACGTTTGTCGCCTTACAACGCAAAAAACCGCCAAGCCGTCAAAGAGATTTACGAAGATTTGGCCTTCAACAGCCGTTTCAAAGGCTTGGCATTCGGTAACGACGGTTTCATCACCGAATTTGAAGCCACCAATAAAAATAACGATGCCAAAACCGACGCATTGATCGCCTATTCCGACATGCTGAAAAAAGCCGCCTTGCAATACAGCTTCAACGGCATCAACGAAATGAAGACCGCACGCGGCATTTGGGCGGAAGCCGCCATGCCGTCTGAAAAACCGGTTCGGCTCGGGCAAAATCTGGCAAAATTCACCCGACACTACAACCACACCGTAATTCATGCCGCCCCTTATTCGCTGACCACCGAATGGCGCGGCGAAGTCTCTGAAACATGGCTGGGCAAATTATTGGACAGCTTGCGCGGCACCGACCTGCCGCACGACAAAATCGTGTTCAACATTCCCAACCGCGCATACACAGGCAGGCAACTGATGAGCTCGGAAGACTTGGCAGCACGCATCATGCAAATTCGCAAAGCGCGCTTCAAAGGTGCGGCCTTCAGCGATGATTTCACCCGCAACCAACCTGATTTGAAAACCATAAAACCGGTATTCGGTATCAAATAATCCTTTCAGACGGCCCTCACGCCGTCCGAACCCTTTACACCCAAAAAAGATAGTTATGGACTGGTACGAATATCTCGCAGTTTTTGTCATGATCTATCCGGGCATTATGGCCATTTACTGGAGCATATCGGGCATTCTCTATTTCCTGCTATGGGAACGAAACGGCGACAAACCGGCTTTTGGACAAGATGCACCGATGGTCAGCGTGTTGATTCCGTGCTACAACGAAGCCGATAATTTAGACGAATCGATTCCCCACCTGCTTCGGCTGACTTATCCCAATTACGAATTGGTGTTCATCAACGACGGCAGCAAAGACGATACGCTGAAAATCCTGCAACGCTGGGGCAATGTTTGCGAACGCATCAAAGTGGTTGATCAAAAAAATGGCGGCAAAGCATCGGCGATGAACAACGGCGCGAAACATGCCCGTGGCAAATACATAGTCGGCATTGACGGCGATGCGATTTTGGATTATGGCGCGCTGGAATACATCGTCGATACGCTGGAATACAATCCGGAAGTGGGCGCCGTTACCGGCAATCCCCGCGTGCGCAACCGCAGCACCTTATTGGGCAAATTGCAAGTAGCGGAATTCAGCTCGATTATCGGCTTAATCAAACGCTCGCAAAGCATGGCAGGCACGCTGTTTACCGTGTCCGGTGTGATTATGTGCATCCGCAAAGACGTGTGGCGGCAAATCGGCGGCTGGAGCGAAAACATGATTACCGACGACATCGACATCAGCTGGAAAACCCAAACCTCCGGCCATGAAATTATTTATGAACCTCGCGCCTTATGCTGGGTTTTAATGCCGGAAACCCTGCGCGGCCTCTACAAACAACGTTTGCGTTGGGCTCAAGGCGGTGCGGAAGTAATTTTGAAATACAGCGGCGAAATCTGGAAAGCAAAAAACATCCGTCTGTGGCCGCTTTATTTTGAATATTTTGTGACTTTGATTTGGGCGTATTTGCTGCTTGTCTTTTCCATTCTCGGAATTGCCGAAATAGTGGTGGGCAATGCTGATTTAACTTTGTTCAAAGTCGGCAGCTTGGCGACATTTATGGCCTTTTTGCTGCAATTGTCGATTAGTCTCTATATCGACAGCCGCTACGAGGGGAGTTTGTTCCGCTATTTTATCAGCTGTATTTGGTATCCCTACGCTTTTTGGGTGCTCAACAGCATTACCTTGATCCACGGCTTTCCGAAAGCAATTTTTCGCGACAAATCACGCCAGGCGACTTGGGGCAGCCCCGATCGCGGTATTCAATAACCTAAAGGAAAAACAAATGTATAATGCAAATTTACGTGAGCAGATGATTATCCGCAAAGCCAAGCGCCGCTCGGCCAGCATCACCACCAAAAGCATATTGGCTTTTTTGGTGATTTGGGGCTTATGGGCATTGACCGCATATTTGGTGATTGACGACCACCACGCGCTGTTTATGCAGCCGCTGGTCGGCAGTTGGACATTATGGGACATTTTCCGCACCGCCTTGGTGATTGTGTTGTCGCAACTGGTGATTTTGCAGGCATGGAGCATTTTGGTGAAATACTGTATGGATCGCCAACGTAAAGAAGACAACTTTGAAGATGTGTTCGGGCCGTCTGAAAACCATCACGTTTGATTGTATAAAAAACAGGCCGTCTGAAAAGGAATATCTATCCTTTTTCAGACGGCCTGTGTTTTTTATACAATCACCTTTATTTGATTATCCGGCATCACCAGCCACACTTTTGCCCGTTTGACCTGGGCTGCATGGCGGATTTCATCCTCCGGCATCACCGAAAACGCGGTTGAACAGGCATCGGCCAGCGCAGCAGTTTCGGCCATTACGCTCATGCTGCCGTAACGTGGCGTGCTCACACCCGAACGCGGATCGAACAAATGGGTAAACTTGCCTGCTTCGTCCATGACCGTGCCGTAGCCGCTGGAAGTGGCAAAGCCTTCGTTTTGCAGCGGCACATTCAGCAATACGTCTTTTTCATCTTGCGGATTGCGTATACCGACCTGCCATGTGCGGCCACCGCGCATATCCAAACCGCGGATTTCACCCATATCGACCAAGGCTTGTTCTACGCCGTTTTTCTGCAATAATCCCACCACTTTATCGGTGATGTAGCCTTGGGCAATTCCGTTAAACGACAAGCCCATACCCTGCCCGTGAAAGCGGACAAACGTATCGTCAAATTCTACTTTATCAAAACCGACCTGCTGCAATACCTGATTCATTTCAACCTGCGAAGGCGGCGTATCAGTATTGGGATGCCGTCTGAAATAATCAGCATAAAAATTCCACAACGGTTGAATACTCGGGTCGAATGCGCCTTTGGTGAGCCGGTAAATGTCTTGGCTGATGCTCAACAAAGCCAACAAATCCTGCGGCGGGTTGTTCAAACGACCTTCACGGTTAAGCTGCACAATCACACTGTCGTCACGGTATAAGCTGAAAATCTTTTCCAAACGCGTCACTTCCGCCAAGGCTTTGTTCACCAACTCATCAGCTTGACGGCGATCGACATGATACAGGCGCAACTGCGCACCCGAGCCTAAGGCAATGCCCTGCCAAACAAACGGCCCGGCTTCGCCAGCATTGTTTTTCTCTGCTTGAAGGCTGAGCACAAACGGCAAAGCCGCACCACCGGCGACAACCGCACTCATCGCCAAAAAACGGCGGCGGCTTAAAGGGATATTCATTGTTTCTCTGAAATAGAAAATAAAGGCCGTATGAAAACGGGAATGCTGTTCAGACGGCCAATTCCCATCATGTTTACTTAAAAATATATTCTTCGGGCATCTCATCAAAACCTACGACTTTGCCACCCTTCTCTTTTACAAACTGTTCGGCCTTGGCTTTATCCGCAAACGGCAGCGCATCTTCCGAACCCATGCCGCCGATAAAGCCGCTGTCGATGACATACCATGCTTTTTTGGCATCAATCCAGGCTTCGTCGGCATTCGGTTTCGCCCAGTCGGTCACTTCCCCCATATCGGTCACATACATCACATGAATGCCTTTAGGCTCTTCCGGCAGTTTGATGTAGCCGAACATCTGGCGGACGGTCGAGAACCACACCGGCTTATCAGGTTTGCCGTTGAGATAAAGCTGCGCTTTAGGACCGTCATGTTCCATCAGGTTCATGGTGCAGTAATGGCCGGTCGATTGCGCGTTAATCGGCGCCGGTGCGGGCGGCGGCACGGTGTTTTCTTTGGCACCACAAGCAGCGAGCAGCAAAGTGGCGCACGCCTTCAAGGCAAATGTCTTCATATTTGTCGCTTTCCAAAAATCCAAGCTGCCAGCAGCAGCGGAATGATGACCCATAAAACCTGCGCGGCAACCAACACCGGCAATGTCAGGCTGATTTGTTCGGTAAGGCCGGCCATGCCCGAATACAGGGCGGTGTTTTCATAGCCGGTGAGATTGAGCAGGCGGTAAATATCGGTGGGGTTGAGCAATAGAATGCTTTCTACCATCGGCGTGGTGAGCGTTTTCTGCGTATCGGCCACCAATACGCCCAGCAGTGCCATGTCGAAAATCACCACGAAAAACAGCCACACGCCGATGGCAATGCCGGCTGCCGTGCCGCGTTCTTTCACTTTTGCGCTGATTAAATAACCTAAGGCCAAAAACGCCGCGCCCAAAATCACACTGGCACCAATCAGGCCGGCAAACGGTTTCCATGCGGCGATATTGATGCCGCCGCCAGCCAGTTGCAGCGCGATACCGGCCAAGCCGTAACCGGCGGTGGTGGCCAAGGTCAGAATAATCAAATGACCAAGAAATTTACCCGCCAAAATCCGGTTGCGCGAAATCGGATAACTCAACAGCAAACCCATCGTACCGCGCTCGATTTCGCCAATCAAGGCATCGTAGGCCAGCAGCATGGCAATCAGCGGAATCAGGAAAATCGATAGGCTCGACAGGCTGACCACCGTCACCGTGAGCGGGTCAACCTTAACCGAACCGGTCGGCGCGCTACCCAAAAAACCGAGCGACAAAGCCAATGCCGCCAGCAACAAAGCCGCCGCCAACACCCAGCGATTGCGCAGGCTGTCACGCACTTCTTTGCCGGTGATAATCAAAATCGGGGTCATACATCTTCTCTTTTCAAAAATTGCGCATACATTTCATCGAGCGTCGGCGTATGGATATCGAGATAGGCCAAGTCATTCAAACCGCCCAATTCGGCCAGTAACGCCATGCGTTCACCTGCCAGGCATTGCGCGTAAAAATTGAGGCCGTCTGAGGAGTGCCAGCGTGCCGATAAGGGTTTGCTGTATTTCAAACGCACATTCACCGTAAGCGGCAATCCGCTTTGCACATGCAATTCGTCCATACTGCCATCGGCGACTTTGACACCATTTTTCATCACCACCACGCGGTCGGCATGGCCGTCAAGTTCAGCCAAAGCGTGGGTGCCGAGCAGTACCGTCGCGCCTTTTCCGTTTAATTCGCGCACCACTTCGTAAAACATCTGCCGTGAAGCCGGATCAAGACCGGTAGTAGGCTCGTCAAACAGCAAGACTTTCGGCTCGCCCAACAAAGCCTGCGCCAAAGCCAAACGCTGGCGCATACCCTTAGAATAAGTGCCGACACGGCGCTTGGCCGCTTGGGAAATGCCGACACGCTCGAGTAAATCTTGGTTTTTGTTTAATGGCTGCTTTTTCAGTTTGGCGTAAAAAGCCAAAGTTTCCAAACCGGTCATCGACGGATACAGTGCGACAGTTTCCGGCAAATAACCGATTTGGCTGCGCACCGCCGCACCGGCTTTGCTGCCGGTTTTCTCACCCAGCAACACCACCTCGCCTTGCGTCGGGGTAATCAGGCCGAGAATCAGCTTCATCAGCGTGGATTTGCCCGCGCCGTTGTGTCCGGCCAAGCCCACGCTCTCACCTGCTTTCAGAACCAAATCGACATTATCGACCGCGCGCTGCCCGCCAAATTGTTTGGTAACGTTTCTCAATTCAACATGATTGCTCATGGTGTTTCCTTGTTATGTGTTTCAGACGGCCTCTGTATGGAACAGGCCGTCTGAAAAGCTGTTTATTCGTTTGCCTGAGCCGCCCATGCCGATTTGGTTTGCTTGGCAGTTTCCAGCATGGCCGCTTTGTTTGCCAGATAAAACGGCATGGTCGGATTTTGATACGGTTTCATCAGCGGTTTACTGTCCATGACGCCGCCGGGCATAATCGCGGGGAACTGGCTCTGCGCCCATTTCACAATGCTAACCGCCGGACTGTTGATCAACAGCCGCGCCACCGGTGCGCGCCAGATGATTTGGTCGGTAATGCCGTTGGGGCGGTATGCGTTGTCACCAATACCGTCGCCGTCAAGGTCGAACGTGCTGTTGTCGCTCCAATAATTGCCGCGCCCGTCTTCCGACCAATCTAAGAAACACGTGCTGACGTATTTGACTTGGCTTTCGTTGTTGATAAACGAATTGTCGGTCAATTTCGTGCCTTCGATGGCGGCGGTGAAATGAATACCGGTTTTGCATTGCTCGAAGTGGTTGCCGAAAATCCGGTTGTTGTTGGCGTTGTAGGCGAACAGGCATTTGCCGGCATGGTAAATCACATTATCCTGCACTTCCGACCGGTTGACGTAATTGAGCATAATGCCTTGATCGCGGCTCATGACGGCAATGTTACCGCGTACCTTTATGCGGTCGGAAAACATCATGGCATAGGCGATGTTGTTGCCGATGGAAATATTGTCGATGACTTCACTGTCGTTGGTGTACATATAATGCACGGCAAAACGCACATTGTGAAAGCGGTTGCCTTTGTAGATATTGAAGGTACTGGCGTTGGAAAAAATACCGTCACGACCTTGGGAAATGTCGTTACCCACCACTTGCGAACCAGGGGCGTTCCACACAGTCACACCGTTACCGCGCTCGTTCACCCGCAATGCGGCATTACCGACAATTTTGTTCTCACGCACCATCGCATCTTTGGGGCCGTGCAAATACACGCCGACGGAATTATCCAAAATATCGTTTTTTTCTACCAAGGCGTTGGCGGCGGTTTCTTCCAGATAAATCCCTGCATCCATATCCGGCAAACTCATGCCTGAACCGCTGACGGTGAGATTGCGGATAACGACATCAGGCGCAGTGACGCTAACCGTGCGGCCTTGACGATCGCCTTTAATGGTGGCGGAACGGTCGGCAGGGCCTTCCAAGATTAAGGGTTTGTCGATGATGATTTTGGTTTGGTACACCCCCGAAGCGAGCTTGAGCGTGTCTCCTGCTTGGGCTTGGGTAATGATTTGATTGAGATTATCCGTGGGTGAAACGGCAATAACGGCAGCAAAGGCCGTCTGAAACCCAGTTGCCGCGAACAGCGCACAAACAACGTATTGCAGCATTTTGACATGAAATAGAGCGTGCATGTGGTTTCTCTTATTTTCAGACGGCCTGTCGGCCTGACAAGTTGGATATTATAACAAAACCAACTGCCTGGTTTTCAAATGGCTTTGTAATAAAGGCCGTCTGAAAAGGGATTACCGTTTCAGACGGCCTGCTTGTTTACATCGGGATTCGGTTATTTGGGTTTCACAATCATTTGGCCGGACATTTCCATGTGCAATGCGTGGCAGAACCATTGGCAGTAGTACCAATGCACGCCCGGACGGTGGGCGGTAAAGGTAATCGAGCTGGTTTGTTGCGGTCCGATCTCCATTGCAATGCCGTAGCCTTCCAAAGTGAAGCCGTGGGTCAGGTCTTCGATGGTTTCGACGTTGGTCACCACCACGGTCACTTCGTCACCTTGGTTCACTTCAAATTGCGGCACACTGAATGCCGGTGCGACAGCAGTCATGTACACGCGTACTTTATTACCTTCGCGCACCACTTTGGCAGCTTTTTCCAATTCAACGCCGTCTTTGGCAGCCATGTCGGCGGCATCTTTCCACCACCAGGCATGTCTGGTGCGATCCCACGTTTTACCCGGATTCACTTTAGAAGCGGCTACCAAACAGAAATCGTGCGGTTCGGCAAAGGTCGGGTTGTCGTGAACCAGTTTCATCTCGTCACCTGAAATGTCGATCAATTGGTCACATTCAGGTTTCAGCGGACCGGCATTCAAGAAGCGGTCTTTCGAGAATTTGTTTAAAGACACCAACCATTGGCCGTCGGCTTCTTTGGTTTCACCCATGGTGGTGTGGTTATGGCCCGGTTGGTAGTGGACGTCGATTTTTTGTTTAATTGGATCGATTTTCTCGCCGGCAAAGGCTTTAATCGCATCTTCAATATTCCATTTCACCATTTGGCTGTCGATAAACAGGGTGGTGTAGGCATTGCCGCGGCCGTCAAATGCGGTATGCAACGGACCCAAGCCCAATTGCGGCTCGGCAACAACGGTATCGCGAGGTTGGATTTTACCGGCAAACAAATCGTCCATTTTGCTGACATCCAACACGGTTACAGTTGGAGACAGTTTGCCGTTGAGCATGATGTATTTTCCGTCAGGCGAGGCGTTACAGCCGTGTGGCGAGTTTGGCACCGGAATGTAGCGGGTATATTTCGAGTTGGCTTCGGCGCGGCCGTCAACCATTTTCACACCGTTCACTTCTTTAAAGTCGCCGTTTTTAATGCCTTCTTCAATCGCGGCCAAGTTAAACACCACTACCCAGTCTTGCTCGTTGGCAGAAGCAGCTTGTACAGTCAAACCACGCTCGGAGTTGTAGCAAGTGGCGAACGAATATTTGCCTTGGTAGTCGGCATCACCGTTGTCCAAGTTACCGTCAACCAGTACCTGCCATGCGATTTCCATGGTTTCACCGTCAATGGCAGTGTAGATTGCATTCCAGGTTTTCGGGTCGTTCAGATTACCGACACCATCTACCGGTACGATGTGCTCACCATTGGCAAATACATAGCCGGTTTTCGGATAGCGTTGCGGACGCAAACCGTGGATACCGGAAGCATTCGGAATCTCAACGATTTTGTCGGCTTTCATGATTTCCAAATTCACGCGGCAAACACGGTTGTTTGCTTTGTCGTTGGCATAGGCGTAGCGGCCGTCGTAGGTTTGGTCGGTAAACGACAAGTGAGGGTGGTGCAAATCACCGTTTGGGAAGCAGCGCAAACCGCTGGCTTTCAGGAACGCGTCAGTTTCAGCAGTATTTTTTTCGTTCAAAATACGCAGACTCTCGTTGGTACGGCCCCAACCGGTGGCACTGTCCATATTGAATACCGGAATACGCATCAGTTCGCGCATAGAAGGCAGGCCCACCAAACGCATTTCACCGGATTGGCCGCCGGACAGGAAGCCGTAGTATTGATCCAGCTCGCCCGGACCCACGTGAACAGAATGGCCGCTTTCGCTGCCGTGCGCGCCGGCTTTGGCCGCCGGTGCGGAACCTGCCGCACCGGAAGCTGTACCTTTATCGCCTTCGGCATGGGAGCAACCGGCCAAACCCAACAAACCCGCACCGGCAATCCCGGCACCGGAAGCTGCGGCAGTGCCTAAAAATGAACGTCGGCTTAAACCGTTTTGTTCTAATTTTTCGTCTGACATAAAACTCTCCTTGGATGAAATTCGGTATTCCTCTTTTCAGACGGCCTACCATAGGATAAGGGAAAACTGCTTGTTACTTTTCAACTGTGATTTTTGCAGCCGGTTTGACAAAATGCACCACATGTTCGGACACTTTTGCCGTTTGCTCGGTTTCCTTTTCTGATTTGGCCGCTGCCTGACGTTGTTTTTTCTTGTTGGTCGCTACTACTTGGGGACAACGTGTTTCGTGGTGATACATTACTTGGCAGTGCAGACATTGGATGCACTCGTTCGGGTGGATATCGCCTTCGGGGGCAATCGCTTGGACCGGGCATTCATGCGTGCAAATCTGACACGGATTACCACACATTTTATAGCGGCGCAGCCAGTCGAAAATGCGGAAGCGTGCCGGAATCGCAATCGCTGCGCCCAGCGGGCATAAATAGCGGCAGAAAAAGCGTTCGATAAACAAACCCGCCGCCAGCAAAGCCACGGCAAACAACACAAACCACCATTCGCGCATGAATTTCAAAATAACCGCAGTTTTAAACGGCTCAATTTCGGCAAAATGTTCGGCCAAACCTAAGTCGTAGAGCGAAATCGCCAGCAAGGCAAAGAAACTGACGTATTTGATCGCACTTAAGCGTGTATGCAGCAAATGCGGCACAGTGATTTGTTTCACGCTTAATTTTTTCGCCAAGCGGTTGGTCAATTCCTGCAGAGAGCCAAACGGACACAACCAACCGCAGAACGTACCGCGGTTCCACAGCATCATGGTTGCCGCGGTAAACAACCACAAAATAAACACCAGCGGATCCATCAGGAAAAACTCCCAGTGGAAATCGGTAAGAATGGCGGAAAACAGCGTCAGGGTATTCACTACCGACAATTGCGCTTGTGCATACCAGCCGATATAAACCAAGGTAAAAATTAAGAAAGCAATGCGGAAACGGTCATACCATTTTTCGTAGCGTACAATCCAGTCTTGGAACAAAAACACCAGCAGCAAAATGGTTAAGGCAATGCTGACCACGATAATCTGCGCTTTTTTTGCCTGCCAAATCTGTTTCCATAGTTGGCCGGATACGCCGTCATCGGTTGCCGCATCCAAAATACCGGCCGTTTGATTGGCAAGTTTTCTGCCTTCGGCGGCAGGCGCTTCAATCGGTGCAGTGATGGTGACCGGCTCCGCGTCAGGGTCGTCAATGTAATAGCCTTGCGGCAATTCGTATGCCAAATCGGCGGTGACAAAAGCCTTATCGCTCACACTCAACACGCGCTGAATCATCAACTGCAAGCGCCACGGTTCCGCCGCGTCAAATGTCACATCTTCGGGAATGGTAAACCAAGAGACTTCTTTAAATGCCGGCGCGCCCTCTGCCGCCAAAGCTACCACGCGTTCATGCTGCGCATCGGTAAAGCGGAAACTGTTGTCGCCCTGAATCATCTCGATACGGTCGAAAATGCCACCGCGCACATAACCCGAACCTTTCCAAGAATAGCGGCCTTCACCGGCCACCATAATTGCTTGCTGCCCCGGTTTCAGACGACGAAGCAGATTATTCCAACCTGCTTCGCCCAATAAACTTTTACCGATAGAAGGTTGGCTGACCACCGCGACATACATATCGACAAAAGTCTCGTCGCCCTGCCCTTTTTCAGCATGTTCAACAACGCCTTCTTTGCCGCTTTGCTCAAATAATTTATTGGCCTCACCCACTGTCATGTGCAGCTTGGCCACGGCTTTTTGTTGCAGCAAAGCATTCCATGATTGAATACCTTGCTTGTCCATACCAACTGCACGACGCGGGCGGGTTTGTATCGCCACCGTTTGCACCGCAGAAGCGCCATCAGCAGCCACAGTAGATGTCGCGCCTGCCATACCCAATTGGTATTGTTGCGCAACGGCTTTGATTGACCGCTGCATACTGTCGTTAATCACCATTAACGTTACAGTTGCACCACTGATAATGTCGGAAGGCGCAATACCTGGTTTCGGCGGCGTGGTGATGAAATTCAAGCCGATATAGTCATCAATAAATTTATCGACACGCGATTGCGGAATACCGATGAGCATAATCGGCTCGTTGTGCGCCACCAATTTGGCACCGGTAATCGTGCCGTCATTGGCTAAGGCCACCATGGTATCAATGGGTTTGCTCGAATAACCGCGTGTATTCACGACATCGGTGGTGACAAACACCACACCCAACTGCTCATCGCCTTTGTATACACGCGCCACCATCGGCTTACCTTCAGGCTTGCCGTAGCGGTCTGCCGTCGGAAAAATTTCAGACGGCTGGATTTTGCTCAAAAATTCCGGCAGGCGTTCCGCATGAACCGGCAGGCTGATTGCCATCAAAGCCAGCATCATCGTAAAAGCGGCCAACCACCTGAGCAGACTGCGGTCTTCTGCCTTCTCAATACCCAAACCGGACATTCCTTATCCCCGATGACTCGATTACTCAAAACAATAATATTATATGAACCATTTATCCTTAATAATTTGATATATATCAAATTTACAAATCTTAAAGTGTATTTATATTAGTTCAATAATTCTTTATTACTAAAGTAGATATAAATAATGTGATGAATCAGGAATGATTGATTAACCCACCATATCAGATAATAAAGTTCATAATATTTCAATCTATTTTTGTTTGTTTTAATCAAATGGAAAACAGGCCGTCTGAAAATACTACCGATAATTTTTCAGACGGCCTTGGATTCACACACCAAGTACGACAATAGAAATTAATGGTTTGAATAGGCCCAAGAATCGATTACCCGGCGCATCATAAAGGAGCGGCAAACGGTTTCGTGGTGCGGGCCGGCTGGGTGGTGTTTTGCCAAATGGCTGCAAACCTGCCCGGGGCCTTCGGATAAGTAAATCGTTGGCGGCAGCAGTTAGCCCGCCGGGCATTTTCGGGCATTTTGCTTTTTCTTTCCGGCTTCATACTGTTGCCGGGCATACAAGCCGCCGTATTCGCCGTTCATGCCGTATCTGTCCGATTCACGCTTGACGGTGGTGGGGGTACTGCTGCTTTGGACGGCTTGCGGTATTCCGGGCAAATGCCGTATTTTTGTTCCCGGGTCAGGTGTGCGTAGCGGATGGCAGTCTTTCTTGTCGGGAAGCGGTCTGCTGCCGAATACCGGCCTGTTCTTTTGGAAAGTTGTTGCACTTGCTATGGGAACTCTAAGGGTTTTGATTTGAATTCAATGTATTTGAAAATGATTTGCCATAAAAAACGCCGCCTGAACATTTCAGACGGCATCTGCTGCGATTGGCATAAAAAATTAGTTTTTATCCAAATCTACCAATTTGTTTTTCGCAATCCACGGCATCATGCTGCGCAGTTGCGCGCCGACTTTTTCAATTTGATGATCGGCATTCAAACGGCGGCGGGCAGTCATAGAAGCATAGTTGGCCGCACCTTCTTGGATGAACATTTTCGCGTATTCGCCGGATTGAATACGGTACAAGGCTTTTTTCATTGCTTCTTTGGTTGCAGAGGTCACCACTTCAGGCCCAGTCACATATTCACCGTATTCGGCATTGTTAGAAATTGAGTAGTTCATATTGGCAATACCGCCTTCGTACATCAAATCCACAATCAGTTTCAATTCGTGCAAGCACTCGAAGTAAGCCATTTCAGGGGCGTAACCAGCTTCAACCAAAGTTTCAAAACCGCATTTCACCAGCTCAACCGCACCGCCGCACAATACGGCTTGCTCACCGAATAAGTCGGTTTCGGTTTCTTCGCGGAAGTTGGTTTCAATCACACCGCCTTTGGTGCCGCCGTTAGCCGCAGCGTAAGACAAGGCGATATCGCGTGCTTTACCTGAGTTGTCTTGGTAAACGGCGATCAATGAAGGCACGCCGCCACCTTTCAGGAATTCGCTGCGTACGGTATGGCCCGGACCTTTAGGTGCAACCATAATCACGTCAACATTTGATGGCGGCACGATTTGGTTGTAATGTACGTTAAAGCCATGGGCAAAAGCCAAAGCTGCACCGTCTTTCAAGTTAGGCGCGATTTCGTTTTTGTACACAACAGGTTGGTTTTCGTCGGGCAACAAAATCATTACCACGTCCGCTTCTTTGGTCGCATCGGCAACAGATTTCACATTGTGGCCGGCTTTAACGGCTTTGTCCCAAGAAGTGCCCTGACGCAAACCGATGACCACGTTCACACCTGAATCTTTCAGGTTGGCAGCGTGGGCATGGCCTTGTGAACCGTAACCGATGACGGCAACGGTTTTACCTTTGATCAATGACAGGTCGGCGTCTTTATCGTAATAAACTTGCATTTCAATTCCTTTTGTTTGAATGGGGTTTGTTGGGTTAACTATAAAAAAATCAGATGGAGTGTCCGTTGGGCCTCACGATTCAAGATGGTCGGTTTTATCTTCGATGGCTTTACTGCCCGCCGGCATTGCGTTCACCTGCCACCTGCGATTACCGGCTTTTGACAAACACGAAGCAGTTCGGATTGTCAATTTCCTGATTCGAATGATCGCTGTTGTTTTCCTGCTTCGGACACGACCGACTTGAGCCAGCTGCGTAAATTAGGCAGGCAATGTTTTCAGCATTCAGACTTTACCGTAAGTAAGCGCAACAATCTTGATATTCGACATTCAACTGTTCTTGTGTGTGGTTTCAGACGGCCTCAATCATTCTTCCAACAGGCTGTCTGGAAAAGAGCAGCATTAAATTTTCAAAATACGCTCGCCGCGACCGATACCGGCTGCACCTGTGCGGACGGTTTCCAAAATCTGCGCGCGCCCTACGGTTTCCAAGAAAGAATCCAATTTTTCGCTTGAACCGGTGACTTCGATGGTGTAGCTGCGGTCAGTTACATCAATTACATGACCGCGGTAAATCTCGTTGAGCCGCAAAAATTCGTCGCGATCTTTACCGACCGCACGCACTTTCACCAACATCAATTCGCGTTCGACAAAACAGCTTTCGTTCAAATCGACCACTTTAATCACTTCGACCAGCTTGTTGAGCTGCTTGGTAATCTGCTCAAGCATGCCGTCATCACCATGTGTCACGATGGTCATACGCGATAAGGTTCGGTCTTCGGTAGCAGCCACCGACAATGAATCGATATTGTAGTCACGCGCTGAAAACAGACCGACCACACGGCTCATCGCACCTGATTCGTTTTCCATCAGAATGGACAAAATGTGTCTCATGGTACGCTCCTTGTATCGTAATCACGGTCGTTAACATCGTTCACGTCACTGTCGGCTTTGGTTTCGCGCATATGGACAGGCAACACCATTTCGTCGAGACCTTTACCGTTGCCTACCATTGGGAACACATTTTGTTTCTTATCGGTGACGAAGTCTATGAACACCAAACGGCCTTCGTGGTTGTACTGCAAGGCTTGGCGGATGGCGTCTCCCACTTCAGACGGCTTGGTCACACGGATACCGACATGGCCGTACGCTTCGGCCAGCTTCACAAAATCCGGCAATGAATCGAAATAGGTTTCCGATTCGCGGTTGCTGTAATAGAGTTCCTGCCATTGGCGCACCATACCCAGATAACCGTTATTTAAGGTTACCACCGTCAGCGGAATTTTATACTGGAAGCAGGTAGACAATTCTTGAATGTTCATCTGAATCGAACCTTCGCCGGTGATACAGAATACATCCTGCTCCGGTGCCGCCAGTTTCGCCCCCATAGCATAAGGCAGGCCGACACCCATCGTACCCAAGCCGCCGGAGTTCAACCATTGGCGCGGACGCTCAAACGGGTAATATTGCGCGGCAAACATTTGGTGCTGGCCCACATCGGATGTAATGATGGCTGAATTATTAGTAATTTCCGCCAATTTTTTCACCACGAACTGCGGCTTGATGGTTTCTTCGTCTTGGTCAAACCACAAGCAATCGCGGCTGCGCCATAATTCGATGTTTTTCCACCATTTGTCCAAATGCTCCCGGTTTGGTACGGCTTGTTGCTTGATAACGAGTCCTACCATTTCAGCCAGTACGTTTTTCACATCGCCCACAATCGGAATATCGACTTTAACCCGTTTGGCAATGCTTGAGGGATCAACATCGACATGGATGATTTTTTTCGGTTTTTCCAAAAACTTCGATGGCACGGAAATCACGCGGTCGTCAAATCGCACGCCTACCGCCAACACCACATCGGCATCCTGCATAGCCAAGTTGGCTTCGTATGTGCCGTGCATACCCAACATGCCCAAATACTGGCGGTCGCCGGAAGGCACTGAGCCCAAACCCATCAAGGTACCCACGCAAGGTGCACCGGTGGCGTGCACCAAGTCAATCAGTTCTTGGCTGGCATTGCCCAATACGATACCGCCGCCGAAATAGATAATCGGACGTTTGGCAGAAGCAAACATTTGCGCCGCTTTTTTAATCTGGCCGGTATGGCCTTGCACTACAGGCTGATACGAGCGGATAAAAATATCTTCCTGCGGATAGCTGAATTTTGCCATCGCCTGCGTCACGTCTTTCGGTACATCAATCACCACAGGGCCCGGACGGCCGCCGGCAGCGATTTGAAAAGCTTTTTTAATGGTGTTGGCCAGCTCGTTGATATCGGTCACCAAAAAATTGTGTTTCACACACGGACGGGTAATGCCCACTGTATCCACTTCTTGGAACGCATCACTGCCGATGGCTGGAGTCCCAACCTGACCGGTGATGATGACCATCGGAATCGAATCGTAATAAGCCGTCGCAATACCGGTCACCGCATTGGTCGCACCGGGGCCGGATGTCACCAAAGCCACACCGACTTTACCGCTGGTGCGCGAATACGCATCGGCTGCATGAACGGCTGCTTGTTCGTGTCGGGTCAGGATATGCTTGAATTTATTGAGCTGGTAGATGGCATCGTAGATTTCGAGAACTGCGCCGCCCGGATAGCCGAAAACGTATTCAACGCCTTCTGCCTTGAGACTTTGCACAATGATTTGTGCGCCTGATAATTGCATAAGAACCTCTTTTATAGGGCGTTAACCCAACAGCAACAGCAGCTTCGTCACAGCACCTGTAATGCAAGCCTATCAAGTAGCGGTTTAGGGTACGCACATTGCTAGGACACGACGACAACCAATCCGTTCGGACAATTGGATTAAGGCTCAGAGTTTATGAAAATGAAGAAGTTCGACAATAACCTAATCTGAGTTTTCAGGCAAGACAAAAAACTTTCATTTTTTAACATTATTTTTATTAAATTTAATTACTGTTTGATTTTTATAAAATAAATATCCGCCAATTTGCTATGCTTCGCTGATAAGCCTGCACAATTGTCTACATGTTGAATAAGCGTTCAAAGGTTAATTAAAAAGGCCGTCTGAACCATATTAAGCTTCAGACGGCCTTTTTAATCAATTAATCGTGATTGTGGCGATTAGCCTTAGCCAACACGGCTTTCAATAATTTTTGCGTATGGATGAACACGGCTTGGTCGCTTAATGAATCGGAATGCTCACCCCACACCGCCAACGCCGCCCCGCCTATCACTTGTTGCTGCGATTGTGGCAAAGCGTTTTTACTGTTGGCATCGTCCCACACACCCAGATGCCAATGCTGCTCGACATCACGAATGGCGTAATTGGTGTCATGTGAAGAAGCGACATCCGAGCCGAGGATAAAATAAAGATAATAGGAATTGTAGTTCCACACTTTAAAACCGGCTTCAATCAATTCCGGCATACTGGCGCGCAGATTACGGCGTTTCTTGCGCTCGGTTTTGTCTTGCGCATTGCCGTCATAGCTCCAATATGTCACTTCGATTTGCGGATTTAAATCGGTCAAATTTTGCTTGATTAAACCATCATTCCACATCTGGGTTTTCCAGCCTTTACAGGCGAGAAAATCTGCCAACCGGTTTACATAAGCAACAAATTCAGGATGGCTCTCCACACTGTAACCAAACTCATCGGCACCAATGTGAAAGCGCTTACTGTGCGGGAATTTGGCCATTACTTCCGACATCAATGATTCTACCAAAGCGACACTTTGCGGATTAGTAATGTCGATTTCGTCATCCGCCACATTCGATTTTATCGACTGCACATATTCTGCGCCGCGATGGTGTGTGAGCAGCGTAAAAATGCCGTCCATGTGGTTCGGACTGCCTAATTCCGGTATCAATTCTATTTTTTTCTCATGCGCATACGCCACAATTTCGCTTAATTGCGCGTCGCTTAAAAAGTTTCTGCCTGTTTGCCGATTACGGTAAAGGCCGTCTGAAACTTCTGCAGTTTCTGCTTTTTGGTTCAATATCACACTTTCCAAACCATAGTTTTCATGGTCGGAAAAATGCAGGTGCAGAAAACCGCCGCCATTTTCGGCAAGCGTATCAATGTATTGCTTGATGACCGCCACCGAATAATAACGGCGCGCGTTATCCAACATCAAACCATTGTGTTTGCTTCGCCCCGGCAATTCATCGGCATGAGCAGAAGGGCTATCGCAGGCGGCATTCGCCAATAACAAACAGGCCATTAACAAATATAACAGAAATTTTTGTAGAGACAGCCGCAAAGCAGAGAATTGTTTTTTCATGATAAAATCCGTGGAAGGTTAATCCGACAGACTTCCCGCTGGCAAACGAATGCCACTCCCAAGAACATGATAAAATCAGTATTTATGTTTTTTGTGACGTAAAAACGGCCGCCTTTACTTTAAGCGACCGTTTCACAGAATTTGGTGCCCAGGGTCGGACTCGAACCGACACACCTTGCGGCGGGGGATTTTGAGTCCCCTGCGTCTACCAATTTCGCCACCTGGGCGGTGAAGAAGTCGTTATTATAGCCAGCATAAAAAACTTGTAAAGTATTTTTGATGATTTTTTTGACAACTAAATGGCAATTTATTGATTAAAAATTAAATTATATTTATCAAATCCAAAATTTATTCGGCTTTTATACACAGGACCAATGTACATTTATATTAAAGTTTGATGAATTTTCTATAAAATTCGCGATAAACTGCTACATTTAAGCGGGCAAAAGCGTTAAGATACGAGATAATTGTCTTACACAATACTTAAACCAATCGGAGAACACCATGCCCATCACAACCAAAAATTTCGTATTCAGTGTTTTCGCCTTAACCGCTCTGGCGGCGTGCCAACCCAAACAAGAAGCCGTACCTGAAGCCCCTACTTCTGCTACCCAAACCACTAAAGCGGCTCCGGCCCAAAAAGCCACCGTACCGGGTCAAATCAATGGCACTGATATGCGCAAAGAAGATATCGGCGGCGATTTCGAAATGACCGATGGCGAGGGCAAACCGTTCAGACTAAGCAATTTAAAAGGCAGCGTGGTGGTACTCTCATTCGGCTACACCCACTGCCCCGACGTTTGTCCGACCGAATTACTGACTTACAGCGACACTTTAAAACAATTAGGCGACGATGCCAAAAATGTTAAAGTTGTGTTTGCCAGCGTTGACCCAGAACGTGACACACCAGCGCTCATCGGCAAATACGCCAAACAATTCCACCCCGACTTTATCGGCATTACCGCTACCGAAGGCCAAGCCCTGCCGGTAATTAAGCAGCAATACCGCGTGGTGTCCGCCAAAGTCAACCAAAAAGAAGACAATGCCAACTACTTGGTTGACCACACTTCAGGTGCTTATTTAATTGATAAAGAAGGCGAAGTAGCCATTTTCTCGCCTTACGGCACCGGGCCGGAAGCCGTTGCCGCCGATATCCGCACTTTATTATAAAACCCATGCCGTCTGAAAACACCGTATTATTTTCAGACGGCCTTTTCGCTATCCACACACCCAAGATGGAACAGAATCTACAATGACTGACAACGCATTAACCATTGCCCTTTCCAAAGGTCGGATTTTTGAAGAAACCCTGCCGCTACTGGCCGCTGCCGGTATCATCCCGGCCGAAAACCCCGAACAATCGCGCAAACTCATCATCGGCACCAATCACGACAACATCCGCTTGGTCATCGTGCGTGCGACCGATGTGCCGACTTATGTGCAATACGGTGCGGCGGATTTCGGCATTGCCGGTAAAGATGTTTTGATCGAACATGGCGGCGACGGCTTATATCAACCGCTCGACTTGCAGATTGCCAAATGCCGCATGATGGTCGCCGTGCGCAAAGGCTTTGATTATGAAAGCGCTTCCCAAGCAGGCAGCCGCTTGCGCATTGCTACCAAATACCCCAATATCGCCGCCGAACATTTTGCCGCTAAAGGCGTACACGTCGACATCATCAAGCTCTACGGCTCAATGGAGCTGGCTCCGCTGGTAGGCTTGAGCGATGCGATTGTCGATTTGGTGTCCACCGGCGGCACGCTCAAAGCCAACAGTCTCGAAGCCGTGGAACACATTGTTGATATTTCCAGCCGCCTGGTAGTCAACAAGGCCGCACTGAAAACCAAACACGCCCTGCTTGAGCCGATTATCCAATCCTTTTCCGGCGTCGTGAACGTTGGAAAAACATAATTTTTCAGGCGGTTTTAAATCCGGCCGGACAGGCCGTCTGAAAACCTATACTTTTGTTTCTTATTTTATGATTAAAATCAAGGCAAACCATGAAATTCCTCAACACCCGATCCGACAATTTCCAAAGCGAACTGAAAGCACTTTTGGCTTTTGAAACCGCACAAGATCCGAAAATCGATCAAATCGCGGCCGACATCTGCGCCGATGTGCAAAAGCGCGGCGATGCAGCATTGATTGAATACACCAATAAATTTGACGGCACATCCGCCCAAACCATTGCCGATTTGACCTTAACGCAAGATGATTTGAAGACCGCGTTTGCACGCATTCCTGCCGAAGTTCGGACGGCCTTGCAAACTGCCGCCAAACGCGTAGCAAGCTACCACCAACACCAAAAAATGGAATCTTGGAGCTATACCGATGAAGACGGCACCCTACTCGGCCAACACATTACCCCACTCGACCGCGTGGGTATTTATGTTCCCGGCGGCAAAGCAGCCTATCCGAGCAGCGTGATTATGAACGCCATGCCTGCACATGTAGCCGGCGTAAAAGAAATCATCATGGTGGTACCGACTCCCAAAGGCGAGCGCAACGACATCGTGTTAGCCGCCGCTTATGTGGCCGGCGTAACCAAAGTGTTTACCGTTGGCGGTGCGCAAGCTGTGGCCGCATTGGCTTACGGCACCGAAAGCGTACCCCAGGTGGACAAAATCACCGGCCCGGGCAATGCCTTTGTCGCGGCTGCCAAACGCCGGGTATTCGGCGTGGTTGGCATTGACATGGTGGCCGGGCCGTCTGAAATTCTGGTGATTGCCGATGGCGGCACACCTGCCGAATGGGTGGCGATGGATTTGTTCAGCCAAGCCGAACATGACGAAATCGCCCAAGCCATTTTGATTGGCACATCGCAAGATTATTTAGACGAAGTGAACACCGCGATAGACAAACTCATGGCAGACATGCCGCGCCGTGCAATCATTGAAGCGAGCTTAAGCAACCGTGGCGCGATGATTTTGGCCAAAGACTTGGACGAAGCCTGCGACATCGCCAACTATATCGCACCGGAACATTTAGAATTATCGGTCGAAAACGCCGAAACATGGGCCAAAAAAATCCGCCATGCCGGTGCGGTTTTCATGGGCAAATACACCAGCGAAAGCCTGGGTGATTATTGTGCAGGGCCAAACCATGTGTTACCGACCAGCCGCACCGCCCGCTTCTCATCGCCTCTGGGGACTTACGATTTCCAAAAACGCTCGAGCCTGATTCAGGTTTCCGAAGCAGGTGCACAAAAGCTGGGCAAAATTGCCAGCGTATTGGCGCACGGTGAAAGCCTGACCGCCCACGCGCGTGCAGCGGAATTCCGTTTAAAGGATTGATGGATTAACCAACAAAAGGCCGTCTGAAAGCATGAACCGCCCCAAATCTCAGACAAATTTACATTCAACTGCCGCCGGGGACTGAATCCCGTATGCCACAGAACCCGGTCCTTTTCATTTCAACTTGCTCCTGTCGTGATTGTAATAACGGATACCCCCATGAATATCCGCTATCAAGTCATCGGTACCCTTAAACACCCGCAGAAAAAAGCACCCCGTCTCCAATAACCGCAAAGAAGCCCTCCATCGGCGTACTGTCTCCGCCATTGCCTTTGCCTGGCATACGCCGGCAGCTTCGCCCGAAATGCCTTCGGACGGTACGGCAACCCCCGATCCGAATCAAACAGCGGTTTATGTTCAGGCATCCGGCCTGTCCATCATCTCCGTGACCAATTACCGTTCGGTTGTCGGCAGGGCGTATACGACTGTTTCGCGCCGTTATACACATCCGATACCGGGGACAGGTGCCGCTAAACCCGGCCAGCTTTTGCCGCAAAGCTGCGGTCGGACGGGTTGCCGCTGACCGTGCTGGCAACCGCTTTTCGGCAGTCTTTGCCCTGCCTGATTTTTGCCTGCATACCCATTTCCCCCATCAGCTTTCTGGCGGCTTTTTTCGGAAAGACGGATGCGGCGGTTCGGGATGGCGCAAATGCGGCGGCAGCCGCGCTTTGGCGGGTGCGTGATACGCCCGTGTCTGTGGATGAGCTGTGTCGGTGGCGTGTCAGAGCTTGGATTTTAAATGGGTTGGTGAATTTGGTTATGAAAAACTGCTCCTTGTTTAGTGGGCTGGGAGGTCCTACTTTTTGGGGAGAAGTTCATGTTTCAGACGGCCTTTTCCAACAGATTATTTCTGCCAATACGTTTTCACGTTCACAAACTCATACAAACCGAATTCCGACAATTCCCGCCCATAGCCCGACCCTTTCACACCGCCAAACGGCAGGCGCAAATCGCTGCTGGTATGGCGGTTGATAAACACCGAACCGGCCTGAATTTTTTCGGCGTATTGCCATGCTTGTCCGGTATCTCCGGAATAAATCGCCGCGCCCAAACCAAAAGGCGAATCATTGGCCAACTCAACCGCATGTGCCCCGTTTTCAGCGCGTAAAATCATGGCTACCGGCCCGAACACTTCTTCATAATAAACGCGGCAGAAAGGATTGACCCGATCAAGCACCGTTGCCGGATAAAACCAGCCTGCACCTTCAGGCATTTCGCCACCCATCAGACAATCCGCGCCATGTGACACTGCATCGCGCACCTGTTCATGCACAGTGTCACGTAAATCGGCTCGATGCAAAGGTGCGAGCGTAGTATCGGCATCTTTAGGATTGCCGCTTTTAAGTCGGGCACATTCGGCAAGAAACAAAGGAATAAACTCATCGGCAACTGCTTCGGTAACAATAATGCGTTTGGCGGCATTACACGATTGGCCGGCATCGCGGAAACGGGAAGAGCAGGCATCTTTTGCCGCTTGTACCAAATCAGCATCGGGCATGACGATAAATGCATTGCTGCCCCCCAGTTCCAACACGGTTTTCTTGAGATGCCTACCGGCATGGGCGGCAAGGTGGCGGCCGGTGCGGGTTGAGCCGGTGAACGCCATCGCATCAGTGGCTTCGATTGCCTTCAGCGTATCATCATGATCAAGCCACGCGGGCATAATCGGCAAATCTTCACCGACGATGTCGAATAAAGCTGCCGTTACCCGTGCCACGCTGGGCGCAGGTTTCACCACACAGGCATTGCCGGCGCACAGCGCCGGTACGGCAAAACGCAAAACCTGCCACACAGGATAATTCCACGGCATCACGGCCAATACCACGCCCAAAGGCTCGAACCGCACTTGGCTCAAACTCGCTTGTGTGGCAATGGTTTTGTGTGCCAGCAATTCCGGTGCCAGCCGCACATAATAGCGAATCAGCTCAACCGATTTTTTCAGCTCAGCCTGACATTCGTGCAAACACCGCCCCACTTCTTCGCATACCATTTCCGCCAAACGCGCTTGCTCATCGGCCAGAAGGCCGGCAAATTTTTGCAGCAAGGCAGTACGCTCGGTAACATTGAGGGCGGCAAAGTGTTGTTGGCATTGCTGTAGTTGGTGAAGTTGTAATTCGAATGCCGCCCAGCTTTGCGCATCGCGGCGGTAAAGTATTTCGCCGCCGGCAACGTTCATGCTGTGAAACAAGATTTGCTCCTTTGGTGTGTGTTTTTATGGATAAACTGTTATTATAGCGAAGGCCGTCTGAAATTGTTACTCGATAAAACAGGGACAATATTTTTCAGAGGGCCTCACGATTCTGAATCAGATTTGGCCTGTATTGTGATTCACCATGATGTAAAGGCCGCCTGAATGTTGTTCAGCCGGCCTTTACATCATTGGCTTCATTTTCATTATGGGCCTACTGGACATTTGGGATGATTTTCCATCCCAAATCCTACTCCCGGCTACTAAAATATCTTCTGACAAATATAATCTCACCCCCTCTTCCCAAGCCCGGGGGCATCAGGTTTTCGTCTTTAATTCAGTGAATTTCCCCTCTATAGCTGTTTTACTAAATAACGGGCACAGAAATCTCCAAATGCCCTCATTCCCGCACAGGCGGGAATCCGGTTCCGTCGGGACGGAAACCTGTAAAAAATTGCTGAAAACCAACGTTCCAGATTCCCGCCTGTGCGGGAATAACGGATTTCAGGTTTCAGACA